>JAPULC010000008.1 GCA_027295305.1 Gammaproteobacteria bacterium | reverse complement strand
ACCCGGTGGATTTCATCAAGGCGGTGCACGAGGCGTATCTCAAAGAGGAATCCCGCGCCGCCAAGGACGCGATGGCGCAGATTCTCATCAACTCCCGCATGTGCGCCGAAGGCCACCGCCCGGAGGATCTCGGCATGGAGGCCATCTATGAGTTCGAGGTCAAGGACATGCCGGTCACCGTGGCCGTGGACGCCCGCGGCAATTCGGCGCACCAGAGCGGGCCGGCGCAATGGAAGGCAAGAATCGAAGCCCAGGCAGTGAGGATCGTCGACTGACTTCCCGCAAGCGCATCGCGCAGCGGTGCGGTTTGCGTTAGGGTGCCCATCCTTGAGTGACACCAGAAGTCCCCCACCCAAGGGACTCGAGGGCAGCGTACCCACAGGAGGCTGCAAGCGTGAGCAGCATCATCAGATCAGGGCTCTATATTCTGCTCGCCGCGATGGCCTTAGGCTGCGGGGAAGAGCCAACCGCTGCCGTGCCAGAATCAACCGTAGAGGCAACGCTCGATGCCATCACAGCCCAGGCGGGCGACCCGACGAGTGATGCGCCTGCCGACAAGCTGTTTCCGCGTCACGTACAAACTGACACCGCCACCCTCATCTACCACGCACCGCAGATTAGAAGCTGGGTCGACTTCAAGGTAGCCAAAGCCTGGACGGTAGTTGAACTTCACGCCAGGGAAGAACCGAAACCCTTATTCGCGTCGGCGCAAATCACTTTTCATACGGACCCCGATGTCGATCGCAAGCTCGTCGAAGTTTCAGATGTCACCGTGGAAAACTTCGTATTCAGCGGAGTGCCGATAGGCAAAGACACCTCCCAGCTCGAGACCCTCGTGACGGCTAATGCAATTCACGGCCATCGAACTGTGCCTCTGGATCTGTTTCTCGTGTACCTCTCGGACGATGCGATCCCCGCATCGGATCCACGCATCAAATCGCAGCCACCCACCATCTACGTGGCGCACAGCCCGACGATCGTGGTGATGCTCGACGGCGAGGCGGTGCTCGCAGACATCGAAGAGAGCGGTCTGACCTTCGCGGTCAACACCAACTGGCCGCTATTTCAAACCGCAGACACCAAGCGGTGGTATCTGCTGAACGAAGACCAGTGGCTGACCACCGACTCGCTGGAGGGAGACTGGCGTAACGCGACCTCGCTGCCCGTCGGATTCACGAAGCTTCCGGACGACGGCAACTGGGACGACATCAAGGCAAGTGCGGATCGGGTAGGGAACGAAACGCCCCTACCCCGCGTGATCGTCTCCACCGGGCCTGCCGAGCTCATCGACATCGACGGCGAGCCGGTGCTCGAGCCCATTGGCGATACGGGGCTGCAGTACGTCACCAATACCGAGACAAATCTCTTTCACGATGAAGACACCTGGTACTTCCTCGTATCCGGCCGCTGGTTCCAGACACTGTCCCTCGATGAGAGCTGGGAGGCCGTGGACGAGCTGCCGGAAGCGTTCGAGATGATCCCGCAAGACCATGAGATGGCCGAAGTGCGCAGCTCCGTGCCGGGCACCATGGAAGCGCTGCTCGCGACAATGGAAGCGCAGATACCGAAGAAAAACGAAGTGGCGCGCGATGCCGAACCTCCCATCGAGGTCACCTACGCCGGCGATCCGCAATTCGAGAACATCGAGGGCACCGAACTCAAGCGGGCGGCGAACAGCGGTTACGACGTTATCCAGGTGGGCGATCTCTACTACCTCTGCTACGGCGGCATCTGGTACGCCTCGCCGAGCCCCGAAGGGCCCTGGAACGTAGCGCCGAGCGTACCGACGCAGATCTACGACATTCCACCGAGCTCGCCGTCTTATCACACCACCTACGTCTACGTTCAGAACACGACCCCGACCACAGTGACCTACGTCTACACCTCCGGATATACCGGGACCTACGTTTACGGTGGAACGGTGGTGTGGGGCACCGGTTGGTACTACCCACCTTACGTCTACTACGGCTACGGATATCCCGTGTATTACCGACCCGCATGGAGAACCTGGGGCAGCGCCGCATGGTACAACCCGAACACCGGAAGCTACCGCAGAGGCGTGCGCGCCTATGGGCCCTACGGCGGCTACGCCTATACCTCGACCTACAACCCGAACACCGGGCGTTATGGTCGCGCCGAAGCCGTGTGGGATGGCGACGAGGCCTACATGCGCGGCGAATCCTACAACCCGCGCACCGGTGTATACGGACAGACCGAGCGCAGCTTCGACGACGATGGCAACGAATATGCCGTGAACTCCAAGTTCCAGAGGGGGAACGACACGGTCACAGTGGACCGAAACTGGGACAAGGACAGCGGCACGGCCCGCATCGAGCACAGCGATGGCCAGAGTGCGGAAATTCACCGCGAGAAATCGGGTGACGGTTGGAAGACGAATTCCACGATCGAGACGAAGGATGGCCGCACGATCACCGGTTCCGGTGAATTCAGCGGCGGCGAGGGTACCGCGAATCTGAAGGGCTCCGAAGGCGGCAGTGGCACCGTCACCCGCTCCTACGAAGATGGCAGGGCCGTGAGGGAAGGCGAGTTCACTACTGCGGATGGCCGCGAAATCAGCACCAAAAGCGGCGGTGGGCCCGGCGGTTCTACCCTCGTTCAGGGTGAGCAGGGCCAAGGCGCCGTAAAGGGACGCGGCGAGAACAAAACCTTCGTTGGTAAAAGCGATGAAGGCGATCTATACGCGGCGCGCGACGGCAATGTCTACAAACGCGACGAAGACGGCTGGTCCAAGCATGGGGACGACGGTAACTGGAATCCGGTGGATTCGCGTGGTGGCGATGCCCAGGCAAGATCGGAGTCGCGCACGCCACTACGCGTCGATGAGGGCCGTAATGCATCCGCGTCGACCGACCGGCAGAGTTCTGACTGGTCGAGCGTGCAACGCCAGAACCAGCAGCGCGCCACCGGTTCATATCAAAATCGCTCAGGCACGAGTTCGCGTCAGTGGTCATCGAACCGAAGCGGCAATACCTATTCCCAGCTCAATCGAGACCACAGTGCGCGGCAGCAGGGAATGAATCGTCATCAGGGACGCTCCAGCTACAGCCGGGGCGGGCGCGGCATGTCCCGTGGCGGGGGGCGACGTCGCTGAGAGCGAGTTTGCGACGGATTCGCAGCCTCGCGGCGCACCGACACCGTTTACAGAGTCAGGACAATTCACGATACTTTTTCGCTTGTCTAGGAGGGATAGAATCGCTATGAAAAAAACAATCATGACCCTGGTGGCGTCCGTAATCCTGCTCTCGGGCTGCGCGTCAACCACGAAGGGCAACTCGGACTACGACCCGTCCGTGAACTTCACGCGTTACAGCACCTTTGCTTGGATCACTGAACATCCAATGATCATCGGCTCCACCGCCGGTCGGCAGATCAACCCGATGACCGAAGGTCGCGTCATGAGAGCCATCGAAGAGAGCCTCAATTCGAAAGGGCTCAAGATCATCGACGATCCGGATCAAGCAGATTTCGTCGTGGCGTTCACCCTCGGCGCACGCGATGAGGTCCAGATAACCAGCTATCCCACGGCGTATCGCGGCGCCTGGGGGGGACGCGGCTATTGGGGCGGTGGCTACTACGGAAACAACATCGACGTACGCCAGTACACCGAAGGCCGCCTTTCGATCGATATCTTCGACCGCGCCGAGCATCGACCTGTCTGGCACGGCTGGGCGACGAAGCGCATCACCCGCAAGGCCGAGGAAGATCCGGAACCGGTGATACGCGAAGTAGTCGCGGCGATCATGGCCAAGTTCCCACCGGGGGTCTGACGCTCAAAAGGGTCTGACAAGGGGCGGGTCCGTGGGACCTTGCCCCTATGTCTGACCCGTTCAGAGCCCTTCTTCATCGACTGCTCGCAACTCCGCGGCTCGTTCACGCGCCTGATTGGCACGCCCGGTCATTCGAGATTTTTCCAGCACGTCCGCAAGGCGCAATTGGCTGAGCGCATTGCCCGGCGCCGCCTGAGTACGCTCGGACAATAATGCCAACGCGTCGTTCTGATGGCCGCTGCGTATCGCAGCATCGACGATGATCTGGTGAAACAGATCGCGCTGCGCATGGCTGCCACCGAAGTGGGCGATCTCGTAGCGCAGGGGCGCGAGCTTCTCGTAAGCTTGCTCGATACGTCCAAGCTTGTAGTCCATCAGTGCCCCGAGAACTCGAACACCCGCGTGACGCGCAAGGGTGGCCGTCGCACCGTCGGACGCGTGGGCAAATGCTTCGAGGGAAGCCAGAAATTCCTTGGCCTTGGTTTCGCGGCCCGCGCCCGCATAGGCAAGCATGTAGTGCGCATCGAAGAACACCAGCGAATGATCGTGGTCGCGTTCGGCACAGAGATCGGCGATCCTCTCCCAGCGCTCCCCGGCCTCGACTCCGCAGAGCTCGAGGCGCTGCAACAGGGAGACAGAGTCAGTGATGTGTGGCGGCATGTCTGCATCTTCGCGCGCGAGCGCTTCATCCAGCACCGATAGCGCGCCTTGCTCATCACCGGCGTCGATACACATCAGCGCCTCATGCCAGGCAAGATGATTCGAGAGTCCGCTGTCGCGCCAGTTGGGCTTGCGACGCTCAATCCACACGCGTCCCTCGTCCCAACGATCCTGCATCTCCAGACAGTGGGCGACGGCGTGCACCCCCCAGGGCTCCACCGGATTGCGCTCCAACGCCTCCTCCCCCAACTGCTGCGCGCGCGCATAGTCCCCCATCTCTTCCAGCCCAAAGGCCTGCATGCCGAGAAAGTGCCCATACCACGGTTGCTCGGGATCCCACGCGTAGGCCACGCGGTTGACCGAGTCTCTCATCTCCCGCGAGCGACCGTTGTACAGATATGTGAAGTGCGCAAGCCTGAGCGCCACCGTGTCGGTCGGATGCTCATTGAGGATCGCTTCCCACAATGCAAGCGTCCTCTCCGTGTCGCCCCTTATCCATGCCGTTAGCGCATCCAGATGTTGCGCCTCCCGCCCCATGAGCAACGACCGCTCCTTCTCGAGGGTGTCCACGACTCTCTGAGCGAGACCGAGATACTCCCGACGGCGCGACAGCACGAGCAGATACCCACGCAGACACAACGCCATGGGCATCGCGGGATCGATTGCAAGCGCCGCCTTCAAGCGATCCATGATGTCGGTGGCAAACGTGAAATAGCCTTCCTGGCAGGCGGCAAAGCTAGCCGCCGCTTCGTCGCTCGAGGCAGTGAGCTCCAGGTTCATCGGATCGGTAGGCACGCGTGTCGCTCCAGTCTTGATTGGTTCTTGTCCACAAATTGGCTAAAGGTGTGACCGAACCGCGTCGCAGAATTCCGTGGTCTTTGCATCTCCCCCCTGGTCAGGCGTTAGGCATCTGCCTTCGCGATACACTTCCACCATGGCATGCTCGAGACTCGAAGCGGCGTCTTCGAAGCCAAGGTATTCGAGCATCATGCAACCCGATAGAAGCGTCGCAGTCGGATTGATGATGTTCATCCCGGCAATGTCCGGCGCGGTGCCGTGGGCGGACTCGAAGTAGGCATAGTCGTCGCCATAGCAACCGCTTGCGGCAAGCCCGAGCCCACCGATCAAGCCCGCCGCGCCATCGGACAGAATGTCGCCATAGAGATTCGGCATCACGATCACATCGAAGTGCTGCGGCATGGTGATGAGACGACAGCAGAAGTCGTCGACGATGAAGGTCTCGAACTCGATGTCGGGAAACTCCTTCGAGACTTCCTCAGCTACGTCGCGGAAGTAACCATCGGAGATACGCAGCATGTTGTACTTGCAGGTCACGGTGACGCGTTTCTTGCCCGCGCGCCTCTCGGCGAGCTGAAACGCCTTACGCACGACGCGCAACGTTCCTTCGCGTGTGATCACCTTGATGGCGTACTTCCCCACGCCGAGCTCTGCGATGGGCTTGCGCGCGGTGCGCGAGGTGACATTGAGCCCGGCAATGTCCTGGAGGTCACCCTCGATCCCCAGATAGAGGTCCTCGAGGTTCTCCCGCACGATGATGAAGTCGATGCCCTCCGGATTCTTGAGCGGGCTGTGATATCCCGCCACGTACTTCGTCGGACGCACGTTGGCATAGGTCTCCTTGCCCCACCGCAGGTAGAACAACGCCGCCCCCGAAGCGCCGCTGGTGGAGCCGAAGAAGGTGGTGTCGGATGCATCGATCGCCGCGCGGGTCTCGTCGGGAAACGCACTGCCCGCTTGCTCGCGCGCAGCTTCGCCCACGAGGGGCCGCTCGAAGTCGATTCCCAACGACATCGAATCGATGAGCTCGACTGCGGGGCGCATGGCCTCCGGCGCCGCATCTTCACCGTCTATCACCACGACACGCTTGTTCGTCACGGGATCTTCTCTCCCTCCAGAACGCCCTTCATGAGGCCGCCACCATGCCACATGGGCGACGAGCTGAACAATACGCTAGCTGCCTTCGACTCTGCAGTTGCGTTAAGGTGACGCGACCTGTGGGGGATAGGGGTCGACCGTGAACATCGTCATCATGACCGGTCTCACGCTGCCGGAAGTGGACGAGACTGCGCTTGCGAAGATCAACGAGGCCGGCGGGGGTGATACGCAGATAACCGTGGTGTCCAGTGCCAACGAGGCACTTCAGTACGCCGCGGACACCGACGTGTTGTTCGGATTCTGTCCGAGGCAGCTTCTACGAGCCGCGCCCAAGCTCAGATGGGTGCACGCCATCTCGTCGGGGGTCGATATGTTCCTGTATCCCGAGTTCGTCGAAGGCGATGTGATTCTGACGAGCGAAAAGGGTCTCGTCGGCGAGCATCTCGCAGACACCGGCTTTGGCCTCCTGCTTGCGCTCACACGTAAGATCAAGGCCGCGCTCGCCTACGGCCCGGACAGCTGGAACCATCGCCCCGAGATGCGCTTCGACGAGATCGAGCTCACCGGGCGGGTCATGGGCATCATCGGTTTCGGGGGCACGGGTCGCGCCATGGCACGCAGAGCGAAAGCCTTCGGCATGCAATGTCAGGCCGTTGACCGCGATCCGGTGGAGCCTACCGCGGAAGTCTCGAAAGTGTGGGGAACGGACAGACTCGATGAGCTCCTGGAGACCTCGGATGTGGTCGCTGTGTGTTGTCCGCTGACCACCGAGACCCGCGGCCTCCTGAACGAGGATGCCTTTGCGCGAATGAAGGCCGGCGCGTTTCTCGTCAACGTCACCCGTGGCGAGGTGATAGTGGAAGATGCATTGGTGGGCGCGCTCGCCTCTGGCCACCTTCGCGGTGCGGCTCTGGACGTGGCGCCCCGCGAGCCGCTTCCCGAGGAGAGCCCGCTCTGGTCCCTCGACAACGTAGCGATGACGCCGCACACCGCAGGCGCCAGTCAGTTTCGCGCCGAGCGCAACATCGAGCGCTTCTGCCGCAACCTCGTACACCTGCGCGCCGAAGAACCCCTGGAAGGCGTCATCGACAAGCACCTCGGCTATTGAAAATGGGTCAGACCCCATTTCCAGGCGAAGCAATCGCAGGAGTAGGTAGACAACGCGTGGAATTGGGGTCTGACCCCATTTTCGAGACCAGGAGACCGCATTTGCCAACGCCATCGGAGATCGTCGCAGCCATCGAAGCCAAGGCGCAGATCGAAAGAACACCCTGCGCCGATGGCGAGATGCCGTGGCGGATCTGGGGACACGGTGTGCCCGTGGTGCTTCTGCATGGGGGTTCCGGCTCCTGGACGCATTGGATCCGAAACGTCGAGCCCCTTAGCACCCACTACAAAGTCATCGCGGCCGATCTTCCGGGGCTTGGCGATGCAGCAGCACTTCCCAAACCCTATACCGCGCAGCAAGCCTGCAGGATCACCTCAGATGGACTCGTGTCGCTGCTTGCGTACGAGGGATTTCATCTCGTGGCATTCTCGTGGGGCTGCACCGTGGCCACGATCGTGGCGGCGCAGCTCGGCGCCCGGGTCCGTTCACTGACCTTGGTGGGCGCTGCCGCGATGGGTGCCATGCCTCGCGCCACCCGTGCAAAGCCATTGGTGAAGCGGCGTCCGGGAATGACCGAGGAGGAGCTGTTCGAGCTCAATCGCGAGAACCTCGCGCGTCACATGTTCTACGATCGCGAGAAGATCGACGATCTGGCCGTCTATACGCAATTCGAAAATACGCGACGCTCGCGGTTCAACAGTCCACAGTTCGCCCGCAGCAACCTGCTTTTCGAGGCAATGCAGGATGTGAGCGCACCGCTCATGGCGATATGGGGCGAGTTCGACGCGCCCTCACATCCTGACTTCGAGGCACGCAGGCGGCGTCTTGCAGAGGTCAAGCCGGAGCTCGAGTTCCACTTGATCGAGGACGTGGGTCACTGGACCCAATACGAAGGCGCCGATGCATTCCACGCGTTGCTCTTGGAATGGCTGGCACGGCATTCTGGGCGAGGTTCTGGACAAACGTTGAGGAGCGAAGCGTGAGATTCGGACTCAGCCTTCCCAACAATCAAGGTGTGGCGCACGTCAATGAATTGGTCGCCCTGGCTCGTGATGCGGAAGACATTGGATTCGATTCCGTCTGGGTGAGTGAACATCTGTTCCACGCAAGTTACGTAGCGGAGCGTCTGGGACAGCGTCCCTATCACGAGCCCTTGACCATTCTCAGCGCGGTCGCAGCGAACACCGAGCGAGTGAGGCTCGGCACATCGGTGCTCGTCCTGCCATTCCATCATCCCGTGCGCCTCGCGAAGACTCTCGCGTCCCTCGATGATCTTTCGGGAGGACGCGTGACGTTAGGCGTCGGCGTCGCGGTGACCGAAGACGAATTTCAAAACCTCGGTGTCGCGTTCCACCGACGCGGAGAAATCGCCGACGAAATGCTCGCTGCAATGCGTTGCCTGTGGACACAAGAGATCCCAACGCACCGGGGAAAGCACTTCGCATTCTCCAAGCTTCGGTTCGAGCCAAAGCCCTTGCAGCAGCCGCTTCCCATCTGGATAGGCGGCGCGAGCGAACGCGCATTTCGCCGGCTCGCTCACTGGGGTAACGGCTGGCACCCGTTGAGCGTCTCCGCGAAGGAGCTTGCCGAAGGTGTCGTGCGCGGGAAGGCGGCTTTCGCCGAGCACGACCGTAAGGATGAATACTTCGAGGTCGCACCGCGACTCGTGCTGCAGTTCATGGACGAGCCCTGGGAGCGTCCAGTGGAGGAGCGCCGTACCTGCCGCGGCACCCCCTCGGAGATCGTGGAGATACTGCGTGCGTTCGAGACAGCCGGTGCGTCCCACATCGTGCTCGACACCAACACGTCGGATCTGGACGCGGTGCGCGGTATGATCGAACGTCTATTTTCGGAGGTCGTTCCAGAGCTCGACTGAGCTCGAGCGACTTTCACCACGGGGAGATACACATGAGTGAAGCCATCGAATCGTCGACCGAGCACGCGACGTGGTGGAGCAAGGGCACTCTGATCGCAGCCACCATCGTGCTGGTGGGGCTGCCGCTCTCGGCCCTCGGATATCGTTGGGGATTGTGGGGACTGGGCTTTGCGTTTACTGCCCTTCGCTATCTCTTCTTCTTCGCCTTCGCTGCCCTGGCGTCGACGCTCGTCGTCGGCGTCGTGGCACTGGTGAAGAAGCGCCGCAAGGACGTCGTGCCCACAGCCCATGCGCTGGTCATGGTCGCCATACCCATCGCGTTCGTCTTCATGCAATATCGCGCAATCCAGGGCGTGCCGCCCATTCACGATATCACCACCGACGGGGCCAACCCGCCGATGTTCAGTGGACTGGTGGAAGGGATGCCCGAGCGCTCCCTCGTGTACGAAGACGTCTACGATCAGCAGCAGGCGGCCTATCCCGACATCGAGTCCATCGCTTCTTCTCTGAACGTTGCCGACACGTATGCAAAAGCGTTGGCAACCGCAGCGTCGCTTGGCTGGGAGATCACGCGTGAGGATCAGAGCGCGGGGCTGTTCGAGGCGGTGGACACCACCCTCTGGTTCGGCTTCAAAGACGACGTGATTGTTCGCGTGAGCGCTCAAGGCGGCGGCAGCATGGTCGACGTGCGCTCGGTGTCGCGAGTAGGCAGAAGCGATCTAGGAAAAAACGCCGATCGCATCCGCGAGTTCGTCGAAGCGTTCGAATCCTGACCGTGGTGCCAGGCACCGGTGCCTGGCACCATTTTTCTATGCGGCGGCCTCGACCCTCTCCGGATTCGCGACCTAACGCTCCAGAAAGAGTGCCATGGTGGGGGCTTCAGGGGGCTTCAATCCGGCAGACCGAGCACCCGTTTCGCGATGATGTTCATCTGAATCTCGTTGGTGCCCCCGTAAATCGTGATCGCGCGACTCGACAGCCAACCGCGGGTGGCACCGAGCTGCTGAGAAGAGAAAGCGTCGCCTTCCCAACCGAGCCCCTGGACGCCCATCAGCTCCAGGCGCATCTCCGCTCCATCCCGCGCGAGATTCGAGCCGTATAGCTTGAAGATCGACGTAGCCTCGCCCAGGGTTTTCCCCGACCTGTTCTCTTCCCCCACCCGACGCTGCGTCAGCGCGAAGGCGGCGGAGTCGATGTTGTATCGGATGATCTTCGCGCGCACGTCGGCATCGGCGATCTTGCCACTCTCTTCGCCGATGTACTCCTTCGCCACTTCTGCCATGCCCGCGCCCCGACGTCCACGGCGACCGCCGCCCCCCGCGCCGAGTCCTCCTTGCCCGGAGCGCTCGAACTGCAGCAGGCGCTTGGCGACGGTCCACCCTTTGTTGAGCTCACCAACGAGGTCTTCTTTCTTTGCGATCGCGTCGTCGAAAAATGTCTCGCAGAACGGCGAGGTGCCGCTGATGAGACGGATGGGCTTCACGGTGACGCCTTCCTGATCCATCGGCAGCAACACGAAGCTGATGCCTTCGTGCTTCGGAACATCCGGGTCTGTGCGAACGATGGCAAACATCCAATCTGCAAACTGCGCCCCGGACGTCCAGATCTTCTGTCCGTTGATCAGGAAGTGATCGCCCTTGTCCTCGGCGCGGGTCCTGAGACTGGCCAGATCGCTTCCCGCGCCGGGTTCACTGTAACCCTGACACCACCCGACCTCGCCGCGAACGATGCGCGAAAGATGGCGCTGCCTCTGCTCTTCGTTTCCGAACTCGAGGAGCGTCGGACCGATCATCGAAAGTCCCATGCCCATCAGCGGCGTGCGCGCACGCACTTCACGCATCTCTTCCAGCAAGACACGATGTTCCGCACCATTGAGCCCGCCGCCGCCGTATTCTTTCGGCCATGCCGGCGCCGTCCAGCCTTTCTCGGCCATGCGGTCCAGCCACAGCTGCGTGTCGGGACTCTCAATTTTGACTTTCGTGCTGCCGCTCGGGACCTGACCGGGTCCGATTGCGCCTTTCGGGCAATTCTCTTCCAACCAGGCGCGTGTCTCGGCGCGAAACTCTTCGATCTCTGCCATGGGAACTCCAATGAGCGACAGTTATGGGCCAAACCCGGATTATACGAAAGCGCGGATTAAAATGGGGTCAGACCCCCTTTTACTCTTTTTTATCGGGTGCATGAGCATCGAGCCAAGCCAGGATCGGCTCGTAGATCTCCTGCCGCGCGCGATTCGCAACCAGCACCTCGAGATGCCCCCAACCCTCCTGCACGTGGATCGTGACGTCGCGCGTGCCGAGTCTGGCTGAAG
The DNA here is from genome assembly GCA_027295305.1 of Gammaproteobacteria bacterium. GTDB lineage: Bacteria > Pseudomonadota > Gammaproteobacteria > Pseudomonadales > Azotimanducaceae > JAPULC01. The sequence continues at coordinate 1,820 of JAPULC010000008.1, read as the reverse complement.
AGTAAATCCCTGAGAGCAGCGCCTGCGAACCGAACCCCGTCGCGCCGAAGTAGATCACGGGCACGTCTGACTGACCGAATGCATCATCGATAGTCGTATCGGGATCATCCTCGAGAAACGAAATGCCCCGACCTTCGAGACCCACCATGGAGGGGAAGTAGCGGTCATAACCAATGAGCAGAGCCGCGAGCATCTGCACGTCGGAGTGCACGCCCGCGTTCGCCCACATGCCCGGCCCGCTTCGGGAAAGAAGTCGCGTCAGTCGCTCCCCAACGGTTTCACCCGGCCTGTCGTCGCGTGGCTGAGTGGGATCGTTGATGACGGCCTCCATGAGCTGTTGGCGATTGTCCCAACCGATGCCGCCCGCGACGTCGATGGACCATCGCCCCAGCTTCTGGATCATCGCCGTGGCCCTGGCACGATCGAAGGGCCTCCCACCCGGCGGCTGCTTGAACGAACCATCCAGCACGATGAGCCCCGCCAGTTCCTCCGCCGAGGCGACGTTGACGACGCCGTAAGCCAGCGTGACGCCCATGCTGAAGCCGGCGACGAACACTTGTGCTCGTCCGCTCTCGCCTCGCACGAGGGACAGCGCTTCCTTCGCGTCATCTACATACCGATCGAGGGTCCACTCGCGCATGTACGCGTGATCGGCAGGCTCGACGGGTACGAAATGGCTGCGATAGTCCAGCGTGAAGACTTCGACTCCGCGCTTCGCGAGAAACAGCCACAGGTTGTGATCTTCAGTCGGGTTGACGTATATCACGTCACCACGGCGTCCCGGCAGATACCCGTTCATGTGCATGCCGGGGAGATAGAGCAGCGCTGCACGCGCCTCGCCATCACCGCGATAGCGGTGCACCTGGATTCGATCGCGTGCATCCCCCCGTGGCCGCTCGAGTTGCCAGCGCGTCTCGGTAATCCCCGGGACGCCCTCGATCGTTCGCTCTTTCAATACTTCCTGCCAGGCGAAGAGCGACGGACTGGTGACAACCAGAACGATGGCGAACGCGAACGCGCCCAACCATTGAGACTTCGACCAATCCCTCATCGTCATCTCCGGGCTGCGAGACACATCACGATATCATGGTGCCAGGCGCCATCAATATTGACGCTCGGGCATCATCACCTCCAAGCCATCGATCTCGTCGGTGACCTCGATCTGACACGCGAGACGGCTCCCCTCCTGCACATCGAACGCAAAGTCGAGCATGCGTTCTTCCATGTCCTCCTTTGCCGGCACCCACTCGGCCCAGTCTTCGGGCAAAAAGACGTGACAGGTGGCGCACGCGCAGAGCCCCCCGCAGTCCCCTTCGATGCCCGGCACATTGTTGAACACGGCGCCTTCCATCAACGAGAGGCCGTTGCGCACGTCCACCGTGTGGCGCGTGCCGTCGAATTCGACGTAAGTGATCGTCACCATCGATTCGCTGTTCTTGTTATGAGAGAAGCTGAGTGATGTCGCGCGCCTCCGCGATGACGAGGCGGACCTCTCCGTCGCTTTCCACGGGAATCAACGAGAAATCGAGCTCGGTCTTGCCATCGGGTGAAGTCCGGACGCGATAGGTCTCTCCAGCCACGGCACGCTCGAACGCACTGCGTAGTCCCGCGCTTGCCTCCTTCGTGACCTCCGGCCACCACGGTAGCTCCCAGAACTCCGCGCCGACCGCTGTCGCGGATCCTTTCAGCAACCCCCGTGCGGATTCGTTGAGCTCGAGCACCGTGCCCGACGGATCGAGCAAGGCGATGGCTTCGAGAGCGTTCTCGAACATCGCACGAAAGCGCGCCTCGCTTACCTTCAGCGCCTCCTCGGCACGCTT
>JAPULC010000079.1 GCA_027295305.1 Gammaproteobacteria bacterium | reverse complement strand
ATACAAAACAAAGGTTTTTCGAGGACCCTACATTCCGAGGCGTCCCTTGATCACGCTTTGCAGCGCTTCGGCTCTTGCGAGAGGCGTCAGGCCTTCGGCCACCCCGACCTCTTTGTCCCCACGTAGTACCAGCATCACGCGATAGCGCACCGTCGTCTTACCCATGTAGGTAGTCGACGAGCCCTTCTTGATCGACACGTCCTGCACCTCATCGAGATGCATCCACCTGCGCATGAACGGCAATCCGAGCCAACGCCGCTGAATGCGAATCTCCTGTTCGCCCAACCGTACATCGAGGGAATTGAACGGCAGGAAGAGTGCAATGAGGCTCAACACGCCCGCAAAAAATCCAAGACCGATGACGAACACCCACGACAAGACATCCGGCGCATTCTCCATCACGAACCAAACCCCACCGCCGAATCCGGCGGCCACGACAAGGCAGCCGACGGTGGATCCGATATCGCGACCCATCGGGAAGAAGAGCCTCACCCAGTCCCCCCGACGTTCGACTTTGAACGGCATCTTGCCGCCCCCCAGGTCGAACTGCTCCAGGGCGCTTTCGCGCGCCACGGCCGACGTATCCGCATCGATCCGGCGCGAGTTCTCGCCGGTGGCATAGACGGGGATCGTGAAATTCCGGTCGAGATTCACGCCTGGAAGATCGCTCTGCATCCTCAGCCGCCAGAAGTGATAGCTCGTGTCTTCCTGCTCGGATTCCGGCAGCTCTTTCGGGACGTCGAAACGAAACGCAAGGCGTGTCTGGCGGCCATAGGGTGAAGCTTCGGCAGGCCCCCCCGACTGCCACTTCACCTCTTCCCTGGTGTCCTCGTTGTTTCGGTACCTTCGCACGCACTCGAGCATGAGTTCGTAGGAACGATCTCGGTGGAAGCCGACATCCACGATGACTTCGCCCCCCACGTGACCGCCGATGGCGCCGGGAAAGGGATCCAACTTGAGAACGGTGGGGCCGAAACGCCGCCACTCGAACGTGATTTTGACGGCAACGTATGCAAGGCACACCCCCACCAGCGGGAACAGCACTCCGATCCAGGCCGCCTGGTTACCCCCCGCGAGTTCCTCCGGTATCACCCAGTAAAGGGGCGCCGACACCGCATTCCAGATAACCGCAAAGAGCCACGAGCCCTTGACCGAGCTGCGTGCATTGGAGCGGATCTTCCCGGTGCTCCATGCTGGATTGTCCAACCACGGCTGATTCGCCACAGCGCTACATCTCCCGGCGATGGCTGAAGCCTAGCCGCCATCGCACCCGCCATCCGCGACCCTGGTCGCTTTCATGCCGCGCGGGCCCGAACTTCCGACGGACGGGATAGAATGTACGGGTGCATCGCCCGAACCTGATCCGACAAGCAACGTGAAAGCGAAGGCGCCGAAAATTCGGCTACTTGCGGTGGACGTGGACGGCACGCTCACGCCTGGCAACAACAAGGTGACGCCGGATACCCGACGCGCGTTGCAGCGTCTGCACGACGCAGGGATCGCCATCACGATTGCCACCGGACGACGCTATCGCACCACTCGAGCCATCATCGACGAGGTCGGCATGTCGCTGCCCGCGGTCTGCCTCGGCGGCGCGCTCGTCAAACAACACGATCATGCGACCGTCGCCAAAGAAGCCTATGCGCCGAAGGACTGTGAGCGCATCGTTGCGCTTGCCCGCGAGCTTGGCCAGTCGGTGGTCTTCCAGCACGACGCAGACATCTTCGGCACGCAGGACTTTCTCGTCGACGATGCGCTGCCCTGGAACGTGCACACCAAACTCTACTTCGAGAATTCCGCGCCCTTGTCACACCGCGGCGATGCGATCGCGGACGATCACGGCATGGATGTGCTCGTGATCGGTCTGTTCGGCGCGGAGCCGGATTTGCGACGCTTCGAGCGCGCGGCGACGGAACGCTTCGGCGACAAGTTGGCCATGACGATAGTGCCCAGCTCCCTCCCAGGGGGAGGCTCCTATTGCGAAGTGCGACAAGCACACGTCTCCAAGTGGAGCGGTCTCAAACACCTGGCTGCTGAGCTCGACATCCCGCTGGACGAGATCTGCGCCGTGGGGGACGAGGTGAACGATCTGCCGATGATCGAAAACGCTGCCGCGAGTGTCGCCATGGGCAATGGTCACGCCGATGTGAAGTCCGCCGCAGACTGGGTGACCGACCGTCACGACGAGGATGGACTGGTGGGCGTGGTGGATTGGATCCTCGGCTAGAGCTTGAACAACATCGCTCGGCAGTTCTGTTCAGTAGTGGTACCGGCACTGAAGGATCTGGATCACGTCCTTCGTGAGCTGGAAGCGCGCAAAGAGGAACGCGGGTCGGCCAGGCGGCAAGCTGAACATTGGGGGATATCATGGCAATCGAACGCACATTTCATTGGGCCCGCCTCAAAGGCCCGCAACGTAACTGGCAACCGATCTTCGAGCAGATCGGCCAGACGACGCTGCCAGCGTTGGAAGAGCGGGATGCACATCTATGGGGCGCATTTCACGGACTCTTCGGCATTGGTTCCAACGAGATCATCATGGTAACGAGTTGGGGATTGGATCATGACCCGGTCGCGGAGTTGACGCTCCCGGACAATATCGAACGCGTAGAAGAGATTGTCCTCGTTCCGACCGTACGGCCGGCGAGGGATCAGCAACTCACGCGCCCGGGGCTCTACGTATTCCGATTCTTCGACGTGCGCAACGCCGATGTGGAAGAAATCGCAGAGCTCTCCCATACGGCGTGGACCACCTTCGAAGATACGAGCGAGTACGCCGCCGAGCCTCAGGGACTTTTCTGTCAGAAGGATCGATCGAGCGAACGGGGCGTCATGTTGCTGCTCACGTGGTATGACGGACTGAACTCGTGGCAGACATCGAGGCGTCCACATCCGGATGCAACCGCAAACTTCCGGCGTCGACACGAGTTGACGTTCGGGACGATCGCCTATGCCACGAGATTGATCGAGTCGTAGGCGCGACTCGGTACCTCGAATAACCTCGTAGGAGCGGCTTTAGCCGCGATTCCAGGAGCCTCGCTAGATGCACCAATCGCGGCTAAAGCCGCTCCTACGACACATCCGTATATTGGGCAGCCAGATCTCGGATCACTTCGAAGAATTCGGTCCTGATCTCCTCGATGATCTGAGCCACGGGTTTGACCTCTTCGATGCGTCCACATACCTGCCCCGTCAGCGCGACACTCGCTTCCATGTCGCCACCGAAGTAGAGATCCATCGCCGTACCGAACTCGGCCATTGCATTGTGATCGAACTCGCGTTCGAGTCGCGTGGTGCGCTCTGTACGCAGCGCGCGTAGTCCAGGTGAATGAAACCGATTCAGAAATACCGTATCCGTCTCCGCTGCGCCAACGATGGCGCGCTTCCAGTTCTGATGCACCGGTGACTCGGCGGATGAGACCATACGGGTGCCGAGTTGCACGCCTTCTGCACCCAGTGCAAACGCGGCGGCCATGCTTGCGCCGTCGACGAAGCCACCGGCTGCGATGATGGGGACATCGACGTGGGAGCGCACCAGCGGCAGGAGCACCATCGTCGCGACGTCACGCGGATTTTTGAAGCCTCCGCCTTCGCCCCCCTCGACCACGAGCCCATCGACCCCGGCGTCCACGGCCTTCTGTGCCGCGCGTAAACTCGGCACGACATGGAAAACGGTGAGCCCTGCTTCCTTCAGCTCGCTGGTGTATCGCTCGGGATTCCCCGCAGAGGTCGTCACGAACTTCACGCCCTGATCGATGACGAAGCGCACGATGTCCGGATCCCGCACGAACGCCTGGGCGATATTCACGCCAAAGGGCTTCTCCGTGAGATCCCACATGCGCTTGATCTCCTCGCGAATGACGTCGAGCTCCCCCGAGGAGGTTTCGATGATACCGAGGGCTCCGGCATTCGAAACCGCCGATGCGAGCGGCGAGCGGGCGATCCATCCCATCGGGGCCTGCACCACGGGTACCTCGACGCCCAGCATTTCGGTGATTCGGTTTTCGAATTTCATGAGCTCCACCAGCAATTTTGCGGGACCATCTGATTACTATTCCACCACCGCCAGATTGAAGGCAGCCGCCATGAGCCGGCGGGTGTAATCCGTCGACGGTCGCTGGGTGATGCTTTCGGTTGTGCCCTCTTCCACCAGGACGCCGTTTCGCATCACGGCGATGCGATGGCTGAGCGCCTTCACCACTCTGAGATCGTGAGAGATGAAGAGATAGCCCAAGCGATAGCGCTTTTGCAGCTCCCGCAGCAGGTCCACGACCTGAGCCTGCACCGACAAGTCGAGCGCCGATGTCGGCTCATCCAGAATGACGAGCTTCGGCTTCAGCACGAGCACACGCGCAATGGCGATACGCTGTCGCTGGCCACCGGAAAATTCGTGTGGGTAGCGGAAGCGGATGTCCGGATCGAGACCCACCTCGATCAATGCATCGGAGAGCTTCTGCACACGATCGTCTTCGCTCAGCTCGCGGTCGTGCACGAGCATCCCTTCTTCCACGATCTGTCCGATCGTGAGACGTGGCGAGAGGCTCGCGTAAGGATCCTGAAAGACGATCTGCATCTCGCGACGCAGCGGTCGTAAGTCTTTCGGTTTGAGCTCGCGAACGTTGATACCGTCGAAATACACGGCACCCTCGGCGCTCACGAGCCTCAACGTCGCCATGCCCAAGGTCGTCTTGCCTGAACCCGACTCGCCGACGATCCCAAGGGTCTCGCCTTCCTTCACCTCGATGGACACGTCGTCCACCGCCTTCAATACCCTCTTGCGCTGCAGGAAGCCGCTGCGCAGCTTGAAGTACACCTTCACGTTCTCGAGGCGCAGCAATGTCGACGCGTCGGAAGGCACCGGGGCCGGGGCGCCGCGGGGCTCCGAAGCAAGAAGATGTTGGGTGTACTCGTGCTGGGGCTGGGTGAAGATACGCTCGGTTGGGCCGCTTTCGACGATCTTCCCTTCGCGCATCACGCACACGCGATCCGCCATTTTTCGAACAATGGTGAGATCGTGAGTGATCATGAGCATGGACATGCCGAGATCGCGCGCGAGCTGGGCGAGCAGCTCGAGAATCTGCGCCTGGATCGTGACATCGAGGGCCGTCGTAGGCTCGTCGGCGATCAACAGCGCAGGTTCGTTCGCAAGGGCCATCGCGATCATCACGCGCTGGCGCTGACCACCGGAGAGCTCGTGCGGATAGGACTGCAGACGCTGTTCGGCATCGGGCAAACCCACCTTGCGCAATAACTCGAGGGCTCTCGTTCGCGCAGTTTCGCCCTTTAGACCCCGGTGAATGAGAAACATCTCGCCAATCTGTTTCTCCACCGTATGCAGAGGATTCAATGAGGTCATCGGCTCCTGAAAGATCATGCTGACCTTGTCGCCCCGCACGGTCCGCATGATCTTGTCGTCGCCGCCGATCGTCTCGATGCCCAGCACCTGTATCGATCCGCTGGGATGGCTCGCATTGGGATAGGGAAGGAGCTGCACCACCGACAGCGCCGTGACGGACTTGCCGGACCCGGACTCGCCTACCAGCGCGACGGTCTCGCCCTCGTCGATGTGAAACGACACCTTGTCGACCACCACCTCCCCGCGAAAGGCGACCGACAGGTCCTTCACCTCGAGTACATGTTGCATGCCGAGCCGTTCCCCCCAATTTTTGCATCAGCGGCGCCGAGACAAGGGAGGGTATGTTGGTGAAGCGCGAGCGTGGTGTCAAAGCCGCGGGGATTCAGCGCGAGGTGACGTCGTTCAGCCAGCTCTGCACCCAGCGCCAGCCGATGAGGCCGATCATAACGTTGGCGAGCGCCGTCGCTCCGAAGATCCCCTGGTAGCCCAGGAGATAGTCGCCGAGCAGCGCCAGCGGCAAATAGAGCACGAGCATGCGAAGCAGCGTCATCACCAGGCTGGGGATGGGCTTTCCAAGCGCGGTGAAGCACGATCCCGCCACCATGCTCACCCCAAGGAACCCGTAGCTCAGCGGTACCACCAGCAGATACCAGGCACCCGCGGTCACCACCAGCGGATCGTCGTTCACGAGTCCCACGATGAAGCCTCCGGAGAGCGACAGGAACGCGAATGCGATGGCGCTCCACAGAAGCGAGAAGCGACAGGAGATTCTCACCGCCTCGAAAATCCGCTCAAAGCGCCCGGCTCCCCAATTCTGCCCCACCATCGGTGCGACGCTGCCGGCGAGGGACATGAGGATCATGTTGACGAGCATCTCGATGCGCGACGCCACCCCGAAGCCCGCCACGACCTCGGCGCCGTGCCTCGCAAGCAGGCTGATGAGAATCCCCATGGAGACCGGCCCGATGAGACTCGACATCATGGAGGGCACGCCAATGCGCATGACTTCGCGCCAGCTCTCGAGAACCGCATGCACGGCCATGTCTGTGCGCCCGAGCAGGTGCATGCGCACGATCACCCAGAGCGTGTAGAGCAGCGCCAACCCGCGCGCGAGCACGAAGCTCCAGGCGGCTCCCACGAGTCCGAGGCCTTCCCACAGTCCCGGGATGCCGAAAATCAACCCCGGCGCGAATAGCACCTGCAGCGCGGAGCCCCCCACCATGATGATGCCCGGCGTGCGCGCATTGCCCGCAGCGCGCATGATGTTTCCCGCCACCATGCCAACGGCAAACGTCGGCAAGCCGTAGAGCCAGACGCGTATGTATCCAGCCGCGAGGGGTATGACATCGTCGGACGCACCGAGGAGCTGGAAGATCCGATCCGCGTAAGCCAAGCCGAACAGGGTCAGCGCCAGGGAAAGAAGCACGACCAGCAAGAGCGCGTGGGTCGAAAGGCGCAGCACTGCCGCGGAATCGCCACCGCCCACGATTCGCGCGATGATGGACGACGCACCCGTGCCCACTCCCATCGACATGCTGGACAGGCCCATGATGAGCGGGAACGCGAAGCTCACCGCAGCGAGCTCGCGCATGCCTATCCAGCCGATGTAGATGGTCTCCAACATCGACGCCACGAGCATCGACGAAATGCCGAGAAACATCGGAATGGTGAGACTGATCAGATGCTGCGCAACGCTACCCTGGGTCAGGTCGCCCCGCAGCAGGGCCGGGCTCATCGATAGTTTTCCTGAATTTAGGGCGGCAGGGTAACTTACCGCAAACCCCGGCGCCGCCGCTCCCACAAAAAGGGCACCCCACAAGTGTCAACACATCAGCGTGCCGCGCCGCGAACTGTTGTCACATTGAGGTAAACTAGAACTCCATGGCATCGCAGGAACAGCAGGCTCTGTACATCAAGGCGGTGAACGACATCGCCGAGGTGCCATCAGAGGCCTGGGATGCGTGCGCCAATCCCGGCGGCGACATTCCCGACAATCCTTTCCTCTACCACGCGTTCTTCAGCGCGCTGGAGAAGAGCGGCTCCGCGGTGCCTGCCCGCGGCTGGCAGCCGTTTCATCTCACGATGGAAACGGGCGAGGGCGAGCTGCTCGGCGTGGTGCCGATGTACCTGAAGGGGCACTCTCGAGGCGAGTACGTGTTCGACGGCTCATGGGCTGATGCGCTCGAACGTGCGGGCGGAAAATATTATCCGAAGCTACAGGCGTCGGTGCCGTTCACGCCCGCCACGGGGCGCCGGTTGCTGGCCCGGCCCGGCCCTAACGAGGAGGCGATCGAGGCACAGCTGGCCGCAGGCTGTGTGGAGGTCGCCAAGCAGCTCGAGGTGTCATCTCTGCATTTCACGTTTCTGACGGAACCCCAATGGTCTCGGCTCGGCGAGCTCGGGCTCTTGAAGCGCATGGACCGTCAGTTTCACTGGCACAACAAAGGCTATGCGAGCTTCGATGAGTTTCTCGGTGACCTTTCCTCGAAGAAGCGAAAGAACATACGGCGCGAGCGGCGCGATGCGTTCGCCAACGACATCGAGATCGAGTGGGTCACCGGCAGCGAACTGACCGAGCACCACTGGGACGCGTTCTATCAGTTCTACACAGACACCGGCAGCAGGAAGTGGGGGGTGCCCTATCTCACTCGGCAATTCTTCAGCCTCGTGGGCGAGTCGATCCCCAACAACATATTGCTCATCCTGTGTCGTCGTGCCGGGCAGTACATCGCCGGCGCGATCAACTTCATCGGCTCCGATGCGCTCTATGGCCGCAACTGGGGTTGCGTGGAAGATCATCCGTTCCTGCACTTCGAGGCGTGCTACTACCAGGCCATCGATTTCGCCATCGCACGCGGTTTGAAGCGCGTCGAAGCAGGCGCTCAAGGCGGGCACAAGCTCTCGCGGGGCTACCTGCCCGAAGCCACGTACAGCGCCCATTGGATCCAGGACGCCGGTTTTCGCCGCGCGGTGGATGCATACCTCAAGGACGAGCGTAACTACGTGCAGGAAGACATCGACTACATCGACACTCGTGCACCGTTTCGAAAAGACATGGACCTGGCCAGTGTGCGTCCGTTCAAGAGGCGGCGTCTGGGCTGAACTTTTTTGTGTGGGAGCGGCTCGCACAGCAAACCCGAGATACCCTCGCAGCGGGAATTCCCCCGCAGGACATCTGGTACCATCGATCTCGAAGGACCAGGGGGGTTACTCATGCAGCGTGCACTCGAGGGCGTTCGTGTTCTCGACGCATCCACCACCTACGCGGGCGCCTGGTGCACACGTTTGCTCGCCGATCTGGGAGCGGAGGTCTGCTTCCTCGAACCGCATCCCATCCGAGATCTCGCGCCGTTCGACGCCGAGGGACGAAGCATTCCCGCTCGCTATGCGCTTGCGAACAAGCTCAGCCTCGAACCTGAGGATCCGGTTCTCGAATCATGGCTCGCATACGCCGACGTCATCGTCGACACCGCCCTTCCCGGAAGCGACGGACGCGAGACCTTCGACGTTGAGAAGCTCAGGCGCACCAATGCGTCCGCCATTCATTGCGTGATTACGCCTAACGGCCTCACTGGGCCGCGCGCCGATCAGCCCGGCAACGATCTCACCGCTTCAGCGCTCTCGGGCTGGGCCTCGGTCAATGGCCTCGCAGACGAAGCACCCCTCAAGGGAAGCGGTTTTCAGGGCTCATATCAGGCGGGCACGATGGCCGCGGGGGGCATCGTCTCGGCGTTGGTGCATCGAATGCACAATTCCGGCGAAGGCCAGCTTCTCGACGTCTCCGTGGTGGAAGTGCTGTCCACCACGTTTGCCCCCGGGATCTTACGCAGCCATTTCACCGGCACGCCGTGGCCACGTCGAGCGTCCATCGATTTCACCAACGGCCCGATCCCGGTGGCCGACGGCTACTTCGCCCTCACCATCAGCCGCGCCCATTTCTGGGAGCAGGCGATGAAGCTCCTTGGACTTCCGGAGCTTGCGGACGACGAGAATCTGCAGAAGGGCCCGTATCGAAATCAGCACAAAGAAGAGTTCGTGGAACAGGTGCAGGCCAAAATGGCGGGTTGGGCCAAGATGGACCTGTTCAACGGCCTCGCAAAGCTCCGAGCCATTGCGGGTCCGGTGCTCACGATGGAAGAGCTGGGGGACAACCTGCATTTGCGCGAGCGGGGATTTTTTGTACGCCCCGCCGACGATGGGCCGGAATATCCCGGTGCGCCTTTCAAGATGACCGCCTCGCCCTTGCAGCTTCGATGCGAGCACGGTGAGGGGAACGAGGCGCCCGCAGAGCTGACGCAACGGCACACAACCACTGCGCGAACCAAAGGCCAAGGCGACGACGAAGGAACGGGTCCGCTGCGCGGACATCGAGGCGTGGTCTTAACCCAAGCCTGGGCCGGCGCGTTTGCCACCGAGCTCCTCGGATTCATGGGCGCGGAGATCATCCAGGTCGAGGTACGCAAGCGTCTGGATTCATGGCGCGGCGGCACCTATGACGGGTTCATGCCCCCGACATTGCAGAACGTCGAGACCGCAAAGCACCCGTGGAACTGCAGTGCGCTGTTCAACTCGGTCAACCTGAACAAACAGAGTGTCACCCTCGACCTCTCGACTCCCGAAGGCGTGGCTCTCCTCAAGGAGCTCGTCCAACAGGCCGACTTCGTCGCCGAGAATTTCTCTCCACGCGTCATGGGCAATCTCGGAATCGATTACAACGCCCTGAGGGAAGTCAAGCCGGACATCATTCTCCTGAGTCTGTCCGCCTATGGTCATGACGGTCCCTGGTGCGATGTGCCAGGCATTGGCGGCACCATCGAGCCGACCTCCGGAATGTCCGCGCTCAATGGCTACCAGAACGGGCGTCCGCAGAACTCGGGCCAGATGTATCCCGATGCGGCGGCGGGTATCTACGGCTTCCTCGCCCTGGCGGCGGCATTGCATCATCGGGCGCTCACCGGCGAAGGCCAATACATCGATCTGTCCATGCAGGAAGCCAACTTTACGTTCGTGGGGGACGCGTGGCTCGAGTGGGCATTGAACGGCGACATCCGCCCAACCCTTGGCAACTCCCACATGAACTATGCCCCTCACGGCATCTATCCATGCACCGGGGAGGAACAGTGGATCGCCATCGCCGCGGAGAGTGAGGATGCGTGGAATGCACTGTGTCAGGTAGCCGGCAGAAGCGAATGGCTCGCACGTTACGCCGACAATGACAGCCGCAAGCGTGCCGAGAAAGAACTGAACGCAGCCATCGCGGCGTGGACGTGCGAGCAGGAACGTGACGCGTTGGCTCAGAGACTCGTCGACGCCGGCGTCACGGCCGCGCCGGTGCTCGACGCCCTCGAGTTGGCCGCGGACGTTGCACTGAGTGAACGCGGACATCTGGTGGACGTGGCACATCCGGAAACGGGAACCTGGGTTCAGGCAGGGGTCCCCTTCATATTCTCCGGCACGCCGATTGCGGTGACATCTCACGCCCCGCTGCAAGGGGAGCACTCGTTCGATGTGCTCAGCCGCCTCGCAGGCATCACCCGCGAACGTTACGAGGAGCTGTGCGCCCTCAACATCACCGGCATAGGGCCTCCGGAGTAAATCGACATGAGCCACGACAACATCGTCTACGAAGTCACCGATCACATCGCCCGAATCACGTTCAATCGACCGCGCTACCGCAATGCCCAGAGCCGTCGCCTGCTCGAGGAGCTCGATGATGCGTTTGCGACGGCAGCCACCGATGGCGAGGTGCGGGTGATTTGCCTCTTCGGCGCCGGAGATCACTTCTCGGCCGGGCACGATCTCGGCACCCCCGATGAGCTTGCCGATCGCAAAGAGCGTCCAATGCAGGAAGGTGTGCGCGGTCGCTTCTCACATTCACGCGAGCAATACGTCGACAAGACCCTCAGGTGGCGAAATGTTCCCAAACCCACCATCGCGGCAGTCCAGGGGTATTGCATCTTCGGCGGCTGGATCATCGCCTCCGCCATGGACATCCTGTTCGCCGCCGAGGACGCCATGTTCCTCGGCAGCAACTTCCAGTATTTCTCGATTCCGTGGGACATGCGCCCCCGTCAAGCCAAGGAGATCCTGTATCAGTCGCGTTTCATCGATGCCGCCGAGGCAAAGGAGCTTGGGCTCGTCAATCGCGTGGTGCCACGCGAGCGCCTCGAAGCCGAGACGCTGGAGTATGCGGCGGACGTCGCGAAGAACGATCCGTTTCAGCTCCGCATGATCAAGATGGCAGTGAATCAAATGCAGGACAGCCAGGGCTTTCAGGGACACATCAACGCCGCGCATCTGATGCACATGATGAGCGCTCAAGGCGAGCGCGACCCCGACTATGCGCTTGCCCGTCCCGAAGGACGCCGTCGCCCGATGGTTCAGCGTGCCATGGAGAATTACGAGGCGAAGAAGAAGCGCACTTGAACCCCCCGCCGGCGACTTTTTCACCGCAACGAAGACCAGCAGGCTGCGGGTTATCTCCCAGCCACCATTCCCTCCTCGAGGGTCCTACGCAGCTCCTCGAGCTTCGCCTGGATCCGGCGCGTGTGCACCGGGCCCATTCTGAGGAGCTGCTTATAGGTTTCGGGTAGTGATTCGAGGTCGGGGTCCGCGAATTCGAATGCCACCGAGGGCCGCGTCAGTCTCAGCTCGGACTCCATCACGGGTGCCGCACGCAGATGATCGATCGCCGCGATCAGGCGCGGTCGGAAGCGCTTGCCGGGATATCCGAGCTCCTCGTAGGCCGCATCCAGCAACGGCTCGAGCATGAAGTAGATCTGGCTCAAGCCCTCGGCATCGACCGACGCGATGGTGGCAACGAGCCCATCGTAGCGGCTGTAACTCGCGGGATTGAGATACATCTCCCCGCCCCGATTCGCCACCACGATCCCACCCTGCTGCTTGGGGGGCACTTTCAGGCCGAGGGGCGAGAGAAGCTGCGATGGCAGTGCTCCGTCGGCGACGTTGTCCACAATCGCCACGCCGCGGCGCAGCAGGTCGTCGGTGGCGAGCCAGCGAATATAGGGTGCTCCCTCGCCGAGCCCACCAGCCACTCCTCGAACGTACGCATCGCTCTCACCAAGCGAAGGAAGCAATGACGCGGGCTCCGCTGGCGGCCGAGCCTCGGCCGGGGGCATCTCAGCCGGGGGCGCCCCAGCCTCGACTTCGGGCTCCGTCGCCAACAGCCGCACAGGAGGAAGCTCCATCACCTGCTCCTCCAAGGGTCGCGAATCCACGTACCACCAGCCCGCCACGAGGACCACGGTAGCCACCACAAACAAGATCAATATGTAACGCACTGGGTCCCACCCCCACGCGATGTCGTCACCGATCTTAGAGGATCGAAAGGGCGCAAAGTTACGTCCAAACCGCGTTTTCCATTATCATTCCATCTTTGCCCTTTCTCTGCGCTTTCTTTGTCATATGACGTCCGACTCCATTGCTCACATTCTGTCCGGCCAGCACCCGATCGGCTCGAAAGTCGTTATCGAAGGCTGGGTGAGAAGCCGCCGCACGTCCAAGGGGGGCTTTTCGTTCATCTCCATCAACGATGGCTCGTCCCTCGATGACCTTCAGGCGGTCGTCGACGGCAAGGTCGAGAATTACGATGACGAGGTGGTCCAGATCGCCACAGGCTGTGCGGTGCGCATCACCGGCACCGTGGCGCAATCCCAGGGAAAGGGACAGGTCGTGGAAATTCAGGCCGATGCGGTCGACGTGATCGGCTGGGTGGACGACCCGGAGTCGTATCCCATCGCGAAGAAGCGCCACACGTTCGAGTATCTTCGCAGCGTCGCGCATCTGCGCCCCCGCACCAATACGTTCGGCGCCATTGCGCGCCTGCGAAACACGGTCATGCAGGCGGTGCACGGTTATTTCCACGCCAATGGCTTTCTCTGGGTGAACACCCCCATCATCACGACAAGTGACTGCGAGGGTGCGGGGGAGCTGTTTCACGTGAGCACGCTGGATCTCGTGAACCTTCCCCGGACATCCGACGGCGGCGTGGACTTCGGGGAGGACTTCTTCGGTGCCAAGACCTATCTGACGGTCTCGGGCCAGCTCAACATCGAGAGCTATTGCCTCGCGTTGACAAAGGTCTACACCTTCGGCCCCACCTTTCGTGCCGAGAATTCGCACACCAGCCGCCATCTGGCGGAGTTCTGGATGATCGAACCGGAGATCGCGTTTGCCGATCTCCACGACAACGCACAGCTGGCGGAGGACTTTCTCAAGTCGGTGTTCACGACGGTGCTCGATGAGCGCCCCGACGACATGCGCTTCTTCGTCGAGCGCATCGACGGCGATGCCGTGTCGCGAATGGAGAGCGTGATCAACTCTTCGTTCGAGCGCATGGAGTACACTGAAGCGGTCAGGATCCTCGAGCAAGCCGACGCGAATTTCGAGTTCCCGGTGGCCTGGGGCCACGATCTGCAATCCGAGCACGAGCGCTATCTCACGGAGCAACACGTGGGTCGCCCTGTGGTGGTGATGAACTACCCGAAGGAGATCAAAGCGTTCTACATGCGACGCAACGACGACGATCGGACCGTCGCGGCCATGGACGTGCTGGTGCCGGGGGTGGGGGAGATCATCGGCGGCAGCCAGCGCGAGGAGCGCCTCGAGGTGCTGGACGAGCGGCTGAAGGAAGTGAATGTGATGGACGAGCTATGGTGGTATCGCGATCTGCGCCGCTACGGCACTGTCCCCCACGCCGGCTTCGGGCTCGGGCTCGAACGGCTGCTCATGTACATCACGGGGATGGAGAACATTCGGGACGTCATTCCGTTTCCCCGAGTACCCCAGAACGCAAGCTTCTGACCTTCTAGCTTGGTCCGGAAACTAGCCCGGGACAGGATGTCCCGGCAGGACTGCTTTTTTGCGGAGCCTTTTGCGGAAGAGCGCGCAGCAAAAAGAAAGGGCCTGGGCGAAGGCGAACTTGTTTCGCCGCAGCGTGAGAGGAAATTGCCAGGGACGGCAATTTCCGGAAAAAGAGAACTAGGAGGTAGGATTGAGATCGCTTCTGCGCCTTGGCGTATTCTTGCGAGAACATCGCGCGCCGATGACCAGCGGCATCGTGCTGTTCTTCATCGGACGCTTGTTCGAGTTCTCGGTGCCGCTGTTCATCAAGATGGGCATCGACAGCATCGAGGCCGGGAATCCCAATCTGCTCGTACCGTTCCTGGCCATCCTCGCGACGGTGGGTTTGCGTTTCTGCTTCCTGACATACGCTCGATTCCAGATCAGGCGCGTGGGACTGCGCGTAGCGTTCAGCCTCAGGCGACTGCTCTACGATCAGCTTCAGCAACAGGGATCGCGGTTCTTCTCCCATTACACCATCGGCGACATGATGACCCGTGCGGTGGCGGACATCGCACTCATTCAGCGCGCCATCGCCAACGGCACCATCATGGCGTGCTGGATCATCGTAGCCACCGTGTACGGGTTCGGGTTCATGCTGGCGCTATCCCCCACGTTGACGGTCTGGATCCTGCCGCCGCTGCCGTTCGTGCTCGCTTATGCCTGGTATGCATCCAAACGCATGGGGATCGCGTCGCGCACCGTCCAGAATCGGCTGTCCGATCTGTCGGCTCACGTCGAGGAGAATCTCTCCGGCATCCGCACCATCCAGGCCATGGTTCAGGAAGAAAGCGAGGTTCGACGCTTCGACGGCACCAACGAAGCCTACGCGACCGCGTTTTATCGTCAGGCCAAGATCAACTCCATGATGTCGGCGGTGATGCCGACGCTCGCAGCCGTGAGCTCCGTCGTCATCCTTGGGCTTGGCGGCTTGCTCGTGCTCGAAGGCGAGATGACCATCGGCACCTTCGCCGCATTCTTCATGTACGTGAACTGGGTGGTGCAGCCGTTTCGCATGGCCGGATTCGTAGTCAACCTCTACCAGCGCGCTGCCGTCGGCACCGCGCGGCTGTTCGAAGTGTTCGACATGGGACCCGAAATATCGGAACGCCCGAGTGGAGCGACGCCTCGACCGATCAAAGGGCACATAGAGCTGCGCCACCTGAGCTTCACCTATCCGGGGAGCGACACGCCGGTGCTCGACGATGTGAGTCTCGATATCGCGCAAGGCGAATCCATTGCCATCATGGGGCGGGTGGGATCCGGCAAGACCACGCTGCTGAAGCAGCTCACGCGTCTGCTCGACCCTCCAGAGGGGTCGGTCTTCATCGATGGACACGACGTTCGGGACTATCCCCTCGCACAGCTTCGCACCCAGGTGGCCATGGTTCCGCAGGACCCGTTTCTGTTCGGCGATCCCCTGCGGGACAACATCACTTACGACGATCCCACCCGCACCATCGAGAAGGTCTGGGACGCAGCGGAGAGTGCGTACCTGCGGGACACCATCAAGGAATTCCCCGAGCAGATGGAGACCATCGTCGGTGAGCGGGGAGTGACCCTCTCCGGCGGCCAGAAGCAGCGCGCGACCCTTGCGCGGGGCCTGATTCGTAACGCCCCCGCGCTGCTGCTCGACGACTGCTTCTCGGCGGTCGATACGGAGACCGAGGAGCACATTCTCTCGGAGCTCAGGCGCCTTCGCGGTGACATGACCACGATACTCGTGTCGCATCGAATCTCCACCGCGCGTCACGCGGATCGGATCGTGGTGCTGGACGAGGGGCGTGTGATCGAGGTGGGCTCGCACGACGAGCTTCTGGCGCAGGGTGGCTACTATGCGGAGCTGGAACGCATCCAGCGCGAAGGCGCCGATGAAAAGGACTTCGCGTCGGTGGGAGCGCTGACGTGAGTGAGTCTACCCAGACAGCCCAGCCCGTGCGCCCCAGCGTTCTCGAGCGGCGGCGCGACTACTCGATGTTCGATGCCGAGCTCACGGGGCAGATGTTCAATGCCTCCCTCCTGCGCCGCCTGATGCACTGGATGCGTCCCTATCGATTCACCCTGTTCGTCAGTGCAGTTCTGATCCTGTTCGCTTCCTCGCTTCAGGTGCTACTGCCGATAGTCGTCTATCTCGTGGGTGTCGATCACATCATCAAGGGCAATACCGGGCAGGACACGCCGGACATGGGGCTGATCGCGGCCACCGACTGGATCGCGGGCACCCTCGCCATTCATCCGCTGTTCGCGGCCTGTGCGGTGTTTGGTCTGCTGCAGCTCGGCTGGGCGGTGGCGAGCCACTTGCACCGCTTGACCCTCTCGAGCTCGATCGTCAAGTCGCTGAGAGATCTGCGCCACGATCTCTTCGCGCATCTGGAGACGCGCCCTTCGAGTTTCTTCGATCGCGTGGCGGTCGGTCGCGTGCTGACCCGAGTCACCAACGACATCGAAGCGCTCTACGAGGCGCTGCGCGGGCTGGGAACGCTTCTGGGCGAGTTCGTGCCGTTTTTCGTGGCGCTGATCATCATGTTCTCCGCAAGCGTGAAGCTCACGCTGATCTTGCTTGCAGCACTGCCCCTCGTCGGCATCACCACCTATTTCTTCCGCCGTGCCACGCGCCAGCTCTTTCGCATGGTCCGGATGTCGGTCTCTTCGCTGAATCAGAATCTGCAGGAAAACCTGTCCGGCCTGGCGGTGGTGCAGCTCTCGGAGCGGCAGGACCACAACCTGCGGCGTTATGACAAGCTCAACGAGAACAATCGCGATCTCGAGCTGCGCTCCACTCGCCTCGAGGTCCTGTACTCCGCGTTCAACGACAGCATGGCGTCGGCGGCGCTCGGTGTGGTCATCTGGTACGGCGGCGGACAGGTGGTGCAAAACGCCCTGAGCCTGGGCGAGATGCTGGTGATAACGCAGTACATCAACATGCTCTTCCAACCGGTGGTGGCATTCGGCGAGCAGATGAATGTGCTGTTCCGCGCGATGGCCAGCGGCGAGCGAATCTTCCAGGCCCTCGACTGGGACGAAGCCATCCACGAACCCAGTGATCCGCTTCCGTTACCGAAGCGGCTGGCGGGTAAGGTGGAATTTCGACACTGCAGCTTCTGGTACGACCCGGACGTGCAGATTCTGGACGATGTCTCGTTCACCATTTCACCTGGAGAAAAACTTGCCATCGTCGGCCCCACGGGATCGGGAAAGAGCACGCTCATTCGGCTGCTGAGCCGCTTTTACGATTTCGACGACGCGATGATCTTTCTCGACGACATCGATCTGAATCGCATCCACAGCCACGATCTCAGACGCCGCATCGGCGTCGTGATGCAGGATTTCCACATCTTCTCCGGGTCGATCTTCGAGAACATCGCGCTGGGTAATGCGGCGGTCACCCGTGAGCGCGCGATGCAAGCCGCCAAGACCGTCAACGCGCATGGATTCATCAGCGCATTGCCGCATGGCTATGACACCGTGCTCGCCGAGCGCGGCCAGAACCTGTCTCAGGGACAACGCCAGCTGCTTGCATTCGCACGCGTGCTCGCGGCTGACCCGGAAATCCTCGTGTTGGACGAAGCCACTGCGAGCATCGACACCGAAACCGAGCTTCTGATCCAGGATGCGCTACGCAAGCTCACGGTCGGGCGCACATCCATCATCATCGCCCATCGGCTGCAGACGATTCAGGAAGCGAGCCGGGTCATGGTGCTGCATCACGGAGAGGTGGCGGAGATCGGTACACACGAGGAGTTGCTCGCGCACAAAGGCTTGTACTTCACCCTGCACGCCTTGCAGTTTCAGGACATCTCCACCGAAGAGGCGGACGAGCTCACGGGCGAGCCACCGGGCTGAGAAATGGTGCCTGGCACAATTTCTCAGTCCGAGCGGGTCTCGTTCTCCGCCAGCTCGGCCCAGAGAGGATGCGCCGCCTTCAACCAACGCATCATCATCAACATGCCCACGACGTCGTTGCCAGTCAGCGGATCAGACGTCACGGTTTCGACCCATGCGTACTCGGTCTTCGGCGTCTCGCTCACTGCAACCACCTTGCAGCGTGTGATGTAGTCCATTTCCGGAAACATCGGACCGTCGAAGAACTGAAGCTCGATGGCGCCGAAGAGGCCCACGCCGTATTCGCGTTCAGGGTCGAGTAATTTCGTCGATGCGCGCAACAGACTGTCGAATACCAGACCCGGCGGCAAGATGGGCGCTCCCCATTCATCGTCGCTCGCGTACGCCGCCAGCGGCTCGACGATCTCCTCCAGACGCTGGTGGTGCAGGTCTGCATCGACGCGGGTGGCAATCTCAGTCACCTCATGACCCGCATGCATGTGCTCGAGAATACGAAGACCGATGGGTTTCGGGATGTGGTCCAGGCGCCGGCGCAACGCGGAGCCCGTATCTGGATTGCCCACAGCCGCGGTGCCGTCGGCCACCCGATGGCCATCCTCGTGATCGATCCACACCTCGGATCGCCTTACACCGCCATCGGCGTCGCGCTGCGGCGCCACCGCAAAGCACTGCACGCCTTCGCGATCTGTGGTTGCGTAACGGAAATACAGCGATAGATTTCCTCTGCGCCACCAATCCAAGCCGAAAAGGTGGGTGAGTAGCGGCGGGAACTGCTCCATGTGGAGCGGCGCGCCCACGGTTCCCCCGCGCAGCCCCATTTCCTGGGCCGTGGAGTCCTCGTAGACGCTTCCCTTCCTGTCCGTCAGGAGGTTGCGCGGCCAACGCATGGGCCCTGCTACCAGGCCCCCCTCCTGCTCGATCACCCGAAAAGGCGCATTCGCTTGGGTCATAACCCTCCTCCCGCTCGTGCGCCCCAACTCTCAATTAGACGTGTGCGTTCTCTGTTTTCTTAGTTACCTCCATCGCCCGTTCATGATGCGCGATCAGACGCCGTTCTGCCACCGCCACATCCGGTGTTGATGTGAAGAAAAGTTACAACATCACATTCGACGGGCGTTCACCCGCTCAGAACACGAAACCCTTCACGGGCCGCCACGTCGTTCATACGCGCGTCCAGGCTGACGAAGGCGAGTGTCGCCGGCTCCCGTTCGGCGGCGATGATGGCAGCGGCGAGCTGAAGGCTGTCCGCACCCCGCAGCGGATGCACCCGCAGGATGCGCTGGGCCACACTGCGCACGGCATCCGAAGGTAATACTTCCTGCCATTGGCTGGTCAGTGTGCGAAGACGATCCAGCGCCGTGCCGGCATCGGAGACCGAGAGAGACTCGTCACGCTCACGCCGCGCGATCGCAGAGGCGCATTCCACCGGTGTCGACCACCACACCAGCATCACCGGATCCTGGTCCACGAGCGTGAGCATCGCCTCGCGACTTCGCTCCTCGACCAGTAGCGGCACAACCGCGGACGCGTCCCAGAAATTCACCGTTCTTCCCGACGTTCTTCCAACAGGGCGGCGACCACGCTGCGTTTCGATGTCGGTGTGGGCCCTCGCAGGGCTTCCACCGATACCGGGCTGAGCGCTCGGCGAACGAGGCCCGCGCGCTCCAGACGGGCGAGGCGGTCGTCGGGATGCTCTTCAGCCCTCACCCGCTCCAAGCGCGCAATGGGCTCGTCTCGATCGAGGATCAGAATCGTCTGGCCTGCCCTCACCTTCTTCAAATACGCACTCAGACGATTCTTGACTTGGGATATTGTAGCCTTTTCCATAAGGCTAAGTTAGCCATATTCTACGTGCTAATCAAGCCTTAAACCCGGCATGATTGGAACGGCCCCCTGTGGTTTGATTGCCGCAAGGTTCACGCGAGGACGAAGCAGTGTTCAAAGAGCTCGAAAGCGCGCAAGTCGGTGCCACCGAGGCGCTCGCGGCCGCACTTGATCATCTCGCGTACAACGATGACGGTCTCGTCCCTGCCATTGCCCAGCAGTTCGATTCCGGTGAGGTGTTGACCCTGGCTTGGATGAACCGTCCCGCCATCGAGGAGACCCTGGCAACCGGGAGGGTCTGCTATTGGTCGCGAAGCCGCCAGACTCTCTGGCGCAAGGGCGAAACCTCCGGTCACGTCCAACGACTCAAGGAGCTGCGCATCGACTGCGATGGCGATTCGCTGCTCCTGCTGCTCGATCAGACCGGGCCTGCCTGCCACACCGGCCGCCCATCTTGCTTTTACGTTCGGGTCGAGGGCGACCGCGTGAAAGTGATCAGCGAGCAGCTAGTGGACCCAACTGAAGTCTATGGAGACGAAGCGCCGAAGGCACCTGAGGTATAGTGCTGTAGCCAGTAGCCAATCGGGGGGGGGAATGATCATGGCGGCCACGGCAGCGTCTCTGAACGAGGTGTTTCCCGGCATCGAGGTCATCGACTGTGATGCCCACTACACCGAGCCGGCGGATCTGTGGACATCGCGCGCACCCGCGTCGCTGCGCTCACGCATGCCGCAGATGCGTCGTGTGGACGACCGCGACATGTGGTTCGTCGACAACGACATTCCCCTCGGGCCGGTGGGCTTTTCAGTGATCCGCAAGAGCGGCGAGAAAGCCATCGGCGAACTGTTTCTGCCCCAGTGGGAGCTGATTCACGAGGCTTCTTACGACCCTTCCGCACGGTTGGAAGTTTTGAATCGTCTTGGGATTCGTGCGCAGATCCTCTACCCCAATGTCGGAGGGTTCGGCAGCTCGCGTTTCATTCAACTCGAAGACGAATCGCTGCGGCTTGCATGCATTCAGATCTACAACGACGCGGTGGCAGAGCTGCAATCCGAGACCGATGGCCGGCTCCTGCCGCAAGCGGTCTTGCCGATCTGGGACAGCAAGGCACTGCTCAAGGAAACCGAACGCGTGACCCGAGAGCTCTCTCTCAAAGGCGTCACGCTTCCGGATACGCCGGAGCGGCTCGGGCTGCCTGATTTCGCCGATGCTTACTGGGAGCCATTCTGGGAACTCACGAGCGAACTCGGCCTGCCCATCAACTTCCACATCGGCAGCGCCGATACAACCACGTTCACCAGCGCACCGTGGAAGTCGATGGGACCTGAGCGTCGCATCGCCATCGGCGCCGCACTCCTTTACATGGACAACGCGCGGGTGATCGTGAACCTGCTCTACTCCGACATCATCGATCGCCATCCAAATCTGAAATTCGTTTCCGTGGAAAGCGGCGTCGGCTGGATCCCGTTCATCCTGGAAGCCTGCGAATACCAGTGGGACGAGATGGTTCCGACGGAGTGCAAACACCACACATTGCGCCCGCGGGAGAAGTTTCAGCAAGGGATCCACGCGTGCTTCTGGTTCGAGGAGGAAGGTCCGAAGCGGCTGATCGAGAGCATCGGCGCGGACAAGATTCTCTTCGAGACCGACTTCCCGCATCCGACGTGCCTGTACCCACATTCGCGCGAGCATCTGCAGAACGTCTTGGCGGACGTCTCCCAGGACATCCGGCGCAAGGTGCTCTGCGGTAACGCGGCGAAGCTCTACGGCATCGACCTCTGATTCCAACGGCCTGCTGAAGGAGGCGAAGTGATTGCCTGAGAAACCGCCATTTGGATTCGACACCTTGAGCCTGCACGCGGGCCAGCAGCCCGACCCTGCCACCGGAGCGCGGGCAACACCCATCTACCAGTCCGCCGCGTTCGTGTTTCCGGATACCGATTTCGCGGTGGGTCTGTTCAATATCGAGCGCGCAGGACACGTCTACTCGAGGCTTTCCAATCCCACGAACGCGGTGCTCGAAGAGCGCATCGCCGCGCTCGACCACGGCGTCGGTGCCATTGCGACAGCGAGCGGACAAGCCGCCATGCATCTTGCGGTGGCCACACTACTGTCGGCAGGTGACCATCTGGTATCGTCCGCCTCCCTCTACGGTGGCACCCACAACCTTCTGGAGTACACCCTCCCCCGCTTCGGGATCGAAACTACTTTCGTCAATCCCCGGGAGCTCGATGCATTCCGCGATGCCATTCGCCCAAACACCAAGCTTCTGTTCGGCGAGACCCTCGGCAATCCAGGGCTCGAAGTGCTGGATATCCCCCGGCTGGCGGAGATTGCACACGCCGAAGGTTTGCCCCTGCTCGTGGACTCGACTTTCACGACACCCTATCTCATGCGCCCCATCGAGTTGGGCGCCGATCTGGTCGTTCACTCCGCCACCAAATTTCTTTCCGGCCACGGCGTCGTGATCGGCGGTCTGGTGGTGGATGGCGGCACGTTCGACTGGGAAGCGTCAGGCAAGTTTCCGACGATGACCGAGGCCTACGAGGGATTTCACGACCTCGTGTTCGCAGAAGAGTTCGGGCCCGCCGCGTTCATCACCCGTGCCCGCAAGGAAGGTCTTCGAGACTTTGGGGCCTGCATGAGTCCGCACACCGCCTTCCTCGTCTTGCAGGGACTCGAAACGCTGTCCGTGCGAATGGACAGACACGTCGCCAACACGCGCAGGATCATCGAGTTTCTCTGTGCCCATGATGCGGTGAGTTGGGTGAGTTACCCGGAACTCCCCGAGCATCCCGATCATGCGCTCGCGAAAGAACTCCTGCCGAAAGGTTGCGGCGCGGTGTTCAGCTTCGAAGTAAAGGGCGGGCGAGACGCCGGGCGCAAGCTGATCGAGAGTCTCGAGCTCCTCTCGCATCTCGCCAACGTCGGCGATGCGAAATCCCTCATCATTCACCCCGCAAGCACCACCCACCATCGCATGAGCGCGGACGCGCTCAAGGCCGCCGGCATCAGCGAAGGGCTGATTCGACTTTCCATCGGCCTCGAAGATGCGAACGACATCATCGAAGATCTGCGCCGCGGCCTGCGCAGATCTCAGAGAGACTGACGTCCGTGCACACCGAGCTCGAGGGCCATCGGGTCTTTGTCGGCACCGCCAGCCGCCCGCCCGATCCCACGAAGAAAAGCGTGGTGTTCATCCATGGCGCCGGGATGGATCACAGCATCTGGGTGATGCCCGCGCGACATTTCGCGCGTCACGAGTGCAATGTCGTGGCGCCGGATCTTCCAGGTCACGGACGAAGCAATGGGCCGTCGCTCGACGGCATCGCCGACATGGCAACCTGGCTCACCCGGTTGTTGGATCAACTGCAGATCGAAAGCGCTGCAATCATCGGTCACAGCATGGGCTCACTGATCGCGCTCTCGTTCGCAGTTACGCAACCTGCACGAGTGACTCACCTGGCACTTCTTGGCCCCTCCGAGCCCATGCCGGTTGCGGATCAGCTATTGGATGCCGCAAAGGAGAACAGCCACGATGCGATCGACATGGCCAACACCTGGAGCCACAGTCCCCGCGGCCGGCTCGGAGCTAATCCCAATCCAGGGCTCTGGATGTACGCGGGCGGCGAGCGGCTACTGGAGCGCGCCGGAGATCGTGTTTTCTACAACGATCTACGCGCATGCAATGGATTTCAGATGGCGGATGAGCAGCTCACGGAGATCCGCTGCCCGACGCTCATCATCTCGGGCACCGGCGATCTGATGACACCCGCCCGCAGGGGGGCGGAATTGGCTTCCCACATCTCCAACACGACGCTGCTGACCCTCCGGGGCTGCGGCCACGCCATGCTGAGCGAGCGGCCGAACGAGGTTCTGGACGCCCTGCACCAGCTTCTGGTCGATTGAGGGCGACCGGCAATCAACTCTCGTTCACGCGTGCGAATGCACGTGCAGGCGACGGCTCAATCGCCAATTCAACAGATGCGTACACAGAACCAGACTAACCCCCAGGAGGGTGAGCGGGGTCTCGAGGCCATCTCCCAGCAGATGCGAAACACCCACGAACATCAAGGCGATGCCCACAGCGCCGAGCACGATCAAACGCCAATCCCCGTGCCGCCGCATCCCCAGCCAGAGGCCGAGCGCACTCAGGGGAACCGCAAATCCGAGCATGAGCCAGTGAAGGAGCGAGTGATCATCGAGCGAGAAGCCCGCAGCGAGCAGCGGTGCAAGTGTCACCAGCAATGGCAGCGCAAGGCAATGCACCAGGCAGATGATGGAGATGCCCATCGCCGCTTGATCCACCCTGTCTGAAACGCGAGCCACGGTACGGCGGTCCCCCCAAGATGAGCGAGCGTTACAACATAACACTTAGTGGTGAGCGAGCGAAGGGAACTGAGCGTCTAAGGGAACTGAGCGTCTAACGGGAGCGAAGGACGAAGACCTGCCCGCCTGCAACTTTTTCAACTCTTCTGACCAGTAACCGGTTGGTACTCGAGACGGACCAGTTGATAAAGATGCAGGAGGGCCG
>JAPULC010000078.1 GCA_027295305.1 Gammaproteobacteria bacterium | reverse complement strand
CCGGACTTCGCCGGCACCCCCCAGAGCGTCGCAGCAATCAGCGGCCCGGAGGGCGGCTTCTCCGACATCGAGCTCGCGGCAGCCTCAGCCGAGGGTTGGGAGATCGTGGGACTCGGCCCACGGACGTTGCGTGCAGAGACCGCGCCGATGGCAATTGCCACCGTGGTGCAGGCGATGTGGGGAGATCTTCGTGCGCCGTCAACGACGGACCAGGACCACGCCTAGCTGTTTCCTGTCCAGAAACTCACATCCCCTCGAATTTCTTCTAACGCATTCCGGGACAGTGATCGACTCGTTCTGAATCGCGCTCTCAAGTCTGGAGCTCGGCGACCAGACCTTCGACCATCGACAACTTCGGAACGATGGCGTCTTCAGTCCCGAGTCGAACTCGATAAGCCTCGGCGGAATGTTGCGCTGGCCCTTGCTGCACGAGCTCATCGTCGGCAACGCTCAGCAAGCGGGGTAGCGCTTGCGCCGCTAGACCGTAGAACTTGAACTCGTCTGAGGGCCGGCTGCGGTTCATGATGAGAAGACACGCGTTCGGCTCGTTCGGCGGCAACACGAGGTCCGGCGCATCGTTGAGAATTTCATACGACACCACCGGCACCTGAATTCCACGCCACGCGAGCGTGCCGAGATGCCAGCTCGGCGTGTCCGGCTTGGGTCGCAACCGCCGCCAAGGGGTGATCTCGGCAATCGAAACATTCGGAACCAGAAGACTCGTCTGGTGGATGGGGATGACTGCGCAGTCGATCTCTTCAGCCATGTCGGTTGCGTCTACTTCTCATTCTCATCAATCCACGAGCTCGTTGATGATCTTCATCAGCTCGTTCTCTTGGAACGGCTTGCCCATGAAGACGTTCACCCCCAGCTCCCGGGCACGCTCCTGGTGTTTTGTACCCGTGCGCGAGCTGATGATCACGATGGGGAGTTCCTTCAATCGGTCGTCGCGACGTATCTGCCTGGCTACCTCGAAGCCATCCATCCGCGGCATCTCGATGTCGAGAAGCATGATGTCGGGCTGGCGTTCATGCAGCATCGCTATCGCATCGACGCCATCCTTCGCGAGCATCACCTCGAAGCCATTACGCTCCAACACGCGCGAGGTGACCTTGCGCACAGTGACGGAGTCGTCTACCACCATCACCCGCGTGGGGCGAGCGCTCCTGTCGTCGTCGGCCACCGGGGTAACTTCTGCTGGTCGCAGCCGCGCCGCCAACTCGGCCCGGATGAGCCCCGGGGGATCCAGGATCACGACAACGTTGCCGTCTCCGAGAATCGTTGCGCCGGAAATGCCGCCCACCGAGGCGAACTGTGGCCCGAGCCCCTTTACGACGATTTCCCGGCTCCCGTGCACCGCATCCACATACAGCGCCACCGCCTCGTCGCCTGCACGCACGAGAATCACGGGCACCGACATCTCATCGGTGCGCGTGTATTGCTGGCGCCCCACATAGCTCCCGAGATAGCGCATGCGATATCTCGCACCAGCGTACTCGAAGGTAGAGACGCTCTGATCCAGATAAGGATCGAGATCTTTCGGCAATACTCTGACGATCCCCTCGATCGTGTTCAGAGGAATCGCATACATGTCCTCGCCGATCAGAACCATCAAAGCGCGGTTCACCGAAACGGTGAAAGGCAACCGCACCGTGAACGTCGTGCCTTTACCCGTCTGCGAGCCGATGGAGACCTCACCACCGAGCATCTTCACTTCGCTGTCCACGACGTCCATCCCCACGCCGCGACCGGAGATCTGCGTCACCGTCTGGGCAGTCGAGAATCCCGGCGCCATGATGAATTGCACGATGTCCTGATCGCTCAGATTCGCATCTTCTGGCATGAGGCCTTGCTGGATCGCCTTCTCACGTACCTTGTCCACGTCCACGCCACGGCCGTCGTCGGCGATCTCCATGACGATATCGCCGCCTTCGCGCGACAGACGCAACGTGATCTTGCCCTTGCGCGGCTTTCCGGCGGCTTCGCGCTCACCCGCCGACTCAATGCCGTGATCCACGGCGTTGCGCAGCATGTGCTCGAGGGGTGGAATCATGCGCTCCAGCACATTTCTGTCCAGCTCACCCTCAGCATCGAAAGCCTGGAAGGTAACTTCTTTGTTGAGTTCTCGCCCAATCTGTCTAACGATTCGACGAAGTCGCGGCACGAGCCGCTCGAACGGCACCATGCGTGTACGCATGAGCCCTTCCTGGAGCTCGGTATTGATTCGAGCCTGATGTGCGAGAAGGGCTTCCGCATCGCGCGTCTTGCTCGAAAGCGTCTCCTTCAGATCCAG
This sequence comes from Gammaproteobacteria bacterium, assembly GCA_027295305.1. Classification (GTDB taxonomy): domain Bacteria; phylum Pseudomonadota; class Gammaproteobacteria; order Pseudomonadales; family Azotimanducaceae; genus JAPULC01. The sequence goes on along the minus strand of JAPULC010000078.1, from coordinate 17,470 downwards.
AAGATCCGAAGCGCTCTCCAGCAACGAACGAGACAGCTGTTGAAGCTGTGAGTATCGATCCATCTCCAGCGGATCGAAATCCGCGTACCCCGGGCCATCGGCACGTTCCTGCCGATAAAGCACTTGAGCGTCGGTCTCCAGCTCCAACCGGCGAAGCTGCTCGCGCAAACGCTCGATCGTGGTCTCCGTTTCATCGAGCGCATAGCCGAAATCGTGAATTTCCTGCTCGACGCGCGCGCGATGGATACTCGTCTCCCCGGCCAGATTGACGAGCTCCTCGAGAAGCGTCGATGCCACCCGAACCATTTCCTGCGGCTGTTGCCTGAGAGGAACCTGCTCGGACTCCGCTCGGGCAGGTGGTTGATCGTCGGAATCCCTTGCCTGCGGACTCGCGAACGGAATGACATTGTCATCCGAGGGCCCTTGGTGTTCGAGGGGTTCTTCGCGTTCGGGAGCCGCCGATTCCTGCGCGGGCCGTGCCGACGGATCGTCTTCCATCGGCGATGGCGCGGCGGCTTCGATGGTCACCGATTCACCTGGCGTACCTGACTTGATGGCATTCAGGAAGCTAACGAGCACATCAGGGCGCGACTGAAGATCGGTGAAGAACGCCTCCTTCAGATGGCCCAGGTTAGGCTGTTGCTCGATCAGGTGAGATTCGAAGGCGTGAGTGTAGTCGCCGAGCTGTGCAAGTCCCGCAAGGCGAGCGCCGCCCTTCAACGTATGAAGCGCACGCAGCAGCGCGTCGAGATGTGCGGCGTTGGCGCGATCGTCGAACCATTCCTGAACCGACTGATCGATGTTCTCGAGCAGCTCGTCCGCTTCCTCGTAGAAGATCTCGAGCACTTCCGGATCCACATTCTCCGGGATGTTGACAGTGTGCGGCGAATCCGCAACAGGGATCGCAGTGACCTCTTGCTCGACCTCTTGCACGAGAGAGAAGTCCCGGTCGGGTTGCGCATCTTCGCCTTCAGGCGCATCTTCGCTTTGAGCCGCTTCCTCGGCTGCCGGCATTTCCTCCACGGACGGATCGCCCGGACTCCCGGACGATTCGCTCGTTACGTCTTCAAGTATCTCCGGTGCTCCAGCGTCCGCCTCGAACGAATCGGTCGCATCTGCGCGACTGAGGACATCGTGAAAACGGGCAATCTCTGCTGCGCAATCCGTACCCTCACGCAATGCCGTCAGGCACGCGCGCATCGCGTCGAGTCCCGCGGTGAGGATCGCGAAGGTGTGGTCGTCCGCGTGATGTCCACCCTCTGAAAGCTCGCGCGCGAAGTCCTCCAAGGGCGCCGCGATTCCCATCACGTCCGTGATGTCGGCCATGGCGGCACTTCCCTTCAACGTGTGAAGGGCGCGCACGACGATTTCATCGATGCCGCTACGCGCTTCGATGCATCGCTGCAGGATCTCGAGGTGCTCGGCTGCCTCCTGCTCGAAGATGCCAAGCAGGGAGTCATCAATCCCCGACGGGTGGCGCAGGATCGTGGGTGCATCCGATGGATACGCGGAAAGTGACGCGCGCTCGGACGAAGGTTGCTCACTGACCGACGGCCCTTCGTCAGCTGAGGGCTCTTCGTCAGCTGAGGGCTCTTCACTAGCTAAGGGCTCCTGATCAGCTGAGGGCTCTTCACTAGCTGAGGGCTCTTCCTCGATCTCCGGCGCTTCACTCAGATTCTGGTCGGATGCCGCGGCTTCGCTCGCAGCCGAGGCGGGTGACGAATCATCTCCCACGCCGGAGGCCAGGAGGTCCGCTCGCTCCATGAACGGCGCCGGATCCACCTCGGATCCTGTGCGATGCTCGAATGCGGCCTTCAGAACCGGCATCGCCTCGCAGACCTCAGAGACCAGGGCTAGCATGTCGCTGGTCGCGCTCACCGTCCCATCGACCACACGGTTCAACATGTTCTCGATGGACCAAGAAACCTCGCTCACCAGCGAGGCTCCCACCATGCGCCCGCTGCCCTTCAAGGTGTGAAAGGCACGCCGAACCTCGCCAAGCGCATCCGTATTGCGCAGATCCTCCTTCCACCGTGGCACGACCTCTTCGAGATTACTCAGAACCTCGCTGACCTCTTCCAGGAAGATCTCGATGATTTCCGGATCGCCGATGACCGTCTCTTCCGACAATGCCTGCATCGCAGTTGCCGGTTCTGCAGACGCCGCCTCGTCGGCGCGAACCTCGTCTTCCGGTAGCTCTTCTTCGGCCCCGGTGCCGGTATCGAAACTTTCATCCAGCACGAACTCGGCGGGTGCATCGGCCTCACTCGTCGCGCTCGCTTCCGGCCGGATGACGGTGGGCGCATCCTCGTCGGGTGCGGTGTCCTCGTCGAAGCTCTCATCAATGCTGAACTCGCCGAGGTCCACCTCATCGGCGGGTTGGCGGTCGGCCTCATCGGCGGGCGCTTCGTTGGTGGACCCGGTGTCGTCGAAACTCTCGTCGATGATGAACTCAATGGGCGCATCGGTGACCTGCCCGTCACTGATCGGCGTGACAGAATCAACATCGAACTGAAATTCCTCCGCAGTCTCGTCCGAGGCCGGCGCACTATGCTCACCCGCTTCCGATCGCTGCTCACTTTCAATCTGGAATTTCTCGTCAATCGCGTCAGACCGTGTCGCGTCAGACTCTGGGACATCCGATGCGACCGAATCTTCGACATCTTCGCCATCGGCGACGTCTTCGCCACTGGCGACGTCTTCGTCATCGAAGCTCTCATCGATCAGAAACTCATCCGCCGCATCCACGTCTTCGCGATCGACGGGTTCGTCCGATACGACCGCCGTGGCCTTCTCAGCCCGAGCCGCTTCTGGCCGAGCCGCGTCCGGCCGAGCCGAACCCACCTCTGCCTCGGGCGCATCGCCATCGTCCTGCGCAGGCGCCGGCGGCTGGCTCGGGAGGTCCACGATGACGGTGGGCGCGCTCGCGTCTGCATCTGCAGGGCCCGCATCGCCAACGCCCCCTCCGGGCGGTTGCGCGACGTCTCCCCGCAGTTGCGCCACGTCTCCGCGCAGTTGCGCGATGCTCTCCGCGGCAACGTCGAGAATTCGCTCGTCCGGGCGCGTGGGGTCTTCGAACAGCCGTTCGAGATAGTAGTCGACGCTGGTGATGGCATCCGCCAGCGTGTCCAGCATCTGCCACTCAGGCACGCCTCTCTTGCCCAACAGATCGTCTTCGACGTGCTGCCTGCAGCCGTCCAACAGTTCCGCCGCCCGCGGCACCGGAATGATCAGCAGTGCGCCGCGTACCGAGCTGATCACGTCGGGTACGTCGGCCAGCTTGTCGTAGTTCCACTGGGATGCAATAAACTCGACGATGGCTTGCTTGATCTGCTCCAAGCCCGCCCGCGCTTCGCGGATGACCCCTGCCTGCGCGTCGCTCAACTGCACATCGCTGTCTTCGCTGAGCGTAGCGCCGCCCGACTCGATCATCTTCTCGAGGTTGGCGTCCACCTGCAGAAGGCCCGCCGCAATGTCCATGAGCGTCGAATCGTCGCCTCCCTTCTGGGAGAACGTCTGAAGCGCAACCATCTGCTCCATCAGTCTTCGCTGCAGCTTCGGGAGCCCGGTCACCCTCAGAGTCGTCGCCATCTGCTTCAGCTTCGGGACCAGCTCGCCCAATTCTTCGTGATTGCGATCCTGAGAGCGCACGAAGAGATCGATCTTGTCCAGAACGGCGGCGAGTTCTTCGCGCAGATTGGCGGCTGCTGCAGCCACCGCCTCGCGATTACCTGCGACTGGCCCGGCCGCGCTCAACTGTTCCGCACCCATCCCGAAGCGCCTGAGGATATCGCGCTGACCCGACGTGAGGTCCTTGACCGTGGCGAGCACGCTCAGCACCTCACCCATGAGGGCCTCGTCCACCGGTGCGGTCACCGCGCTTTGCCCATTCGACGCCAGGTTCTTGATCTCGCCGTCCACCCGACGAAGAAGCGCGACGATATTTTCCGAGAGCTCCATCGTGCCTTTGGCCAACGCTTCAGCGAGCGCCGCAAACGCGGCCCACTGATACCCATGCGCTGATCCAGCGCACAGCCGCGCCAACGCGATGAAAAGCTTTGCGAGGTTCACATAGACGCGCTGAGGTTCCTCGCCGCGATGCAGGGCCACCAGCGACTGCTGAAATGCGCGTCGCATTTTCTGCGCTCGCACCTGGCCGTTCGCGTTGTCGAAGTTGGTCACTGTCGCCGGGTGCGTTGCCTGGCGCAGCGACGAAAGATCAATGTTCAACTCGGCGGCTTCTTCCACCACTTCCAGCAGCGACGCGCCACGCGCCTGGCGAAGTTCGTTCACTATCGGCCGAACGGCCTGGGCGCTGTCGTCTCTACCGCCGCGTACGCGTTCGAGGAACGAGGGCAGCTGCAGAATGCCTTGCATCAGAGTCTGCTGAACGCTCTCGGAGTCTTCGACCTCGGCGTTCATCATGGCCTGCGCGAGCTGCTCCATTTCCTCGGAAAGCTCGGCGATACCATGGAGTTCCACCATCTGCAAAGTGCCGTGTACCTGGTGGATGTAGGTGAGACAGGAACGCATGCGCGTAGCGTCCGGCGTATCCGCATAGGCTTCCAGCGCCTGACGTGCATGTTCAAGCGTGGTCTCGATTTCGCTCTTGACCCAATCAAGAGCTACATAGTCCCGACTTTGTCCCATCCGCTGCGTTTCGCCGTTAGGAAGATGCTCACCCCGCTCACGTCAAGGTCGAGGTGTCGTCCGCCGTGGGTAAGGTAAAGCCTTCAACCGATCGTCGCATCTCGTTCGCCATGGTGGCGAGCTTGCCAATGGAGCGAGCCGTAGCCTCGGTACCGGTCGATGTCTGCGTGGTGATCTCCTGGATCACATTCATGGTGTTCGAGACCTGCCCGGCAGACGCTGCTTGTTGCCGCGCCGCGTTGGAAATGTTCTGAATCAACTCCGCCAGCGACGTAGACACGCCCTCGATCTCACCGAGCGCCACACCCGCGTCCTGAGCCAGATTGGCGCCCTCGACCACCTGCGAAGTCGTCTGCTCCATCGACATGACGGCCTCATTGGTGTCCGTCTGAATGGTTTTCACGAGCGCTGCGATCTGCTTCGTCGCCGCGCTGGATCGCTCCGCGAGACGCTGGACCTCGTCCGCCACCACCGCGAAACCTCGACCTGCATCGCCAGCCATAGACGCCTGAATTGCGGCATTCAATGACAGGATGTTCGTCTGGTCGGCAATATCGTTGATCAACGACACGATATCGCCGATTTCCTGGCTGCTTTCTCCAAGCCGTTTGATGCGCTTCGCAGTTTCCTGAATCTGTCCCCGAATACTGTCCATCCCGACGATGGTGGCCTGCACCACTTTGGAGCCGTTCTTAGCGATTTCCACCGCGCGATCCGCCACCGCGGCGGATTCGGTGGCGTTCGACGATACCTGGTCGATCGAGATCGCCATCTCGCTGATGGACCCCGAAGCACCCGCGATCTCTCGAGCCTGATGCTCGCTCGCCTCGGCGAGATTCTTGGCCGTCGACTCGGTCTCGTCTGCCGCGCCTGCGACCTGCACCGAGAGGCGGTTGATGTTCGACACCAGCCCGCGCATCTGGTCGATGGCAAAGTTGATGGAATCGGCGATGGCACCGGTGAAGCTCTCCGTCACCGATGCATGCACGGTGAGGTCACCTTCTGCAAAGTCCGCCAACTCGTCCAATAGCTGCAGGATGGCCGCCTGGTTCTGCTCGTTCTGCGCCGATTGCACGGCGAGTCGAGAGCGCGCGTCACGCACCAGGGCGAGTACCATCACCGTGGTCAGCACAATGCCTCCGAACGCGGCGAACAAGCCGAGCTGATCGGCCGTCGTATACGTATAACCTACGGCGCCGCCGGTGATGATTAGGCAAAGCACCAATACACCCAGCAACGTGCCCGAAATGGCGTTCCCGGTTTTTCCACTCATGCTGCGGACTCCGCTACGTCGAAGAACCCCCGATCGCGGACCAGGGACCTCAAGCTAAACACGTACCAAACGCGTCCTCCGTGGCGGAACGATCCCCGCACGAACGGCAAGACGCTCTCCATTTCCCTCGGCAGGTCGGCTTTACGAGTTTCCACCGGGAACTGCTGCATCCCAAGCGACTGCTCAACTACCAAACCGACCAATAGATCACCTTCCTCCGCCACCAGAATTCTCCACTCTGCCTGCGGCGTCGTAGGCGACACGCCCAGAAACCGTTGCAAATCAATGATGGGGACGAGACGGCCCCGTATATTGGCCACACCCCACACCCACTCCCTGACCCCCGGCAATCTCGTCAGTCGCGGCAAGGTCAGGATCTCGCTGGCGTCACCTAACGGCGCAACGAAACGTGCACCGCCAAGCTGAAAACCAAGGCCGCGCCAATCCGGCTGGCGCTCTGCACCTGCAGGCAAGCCAGCAGCGTTCTTGCTGGTACGTTGCTCCATCTGCACCAGGTACTGAAACACGGAGGTGCTCAACGGGCCCTCCTCACGCTCCAAGCACGTTGTTGACCGCGTCGATCAACGTCTTCTCACTGACCGGCTTGGTGAGATAGCTCTTGGCTCCTTGCCTTGCACCCCAGATCTTGTCTGCTTCCTGATCCTTCGCAGTCACGATGATCACGGGGATGTGTCGGGTTCTCGAGCTTCGAGTCAGCTGCCGAGTTGCCTGAAAACCGTTGATGCCCGGCATCACCACATCCATCAGCACCACGTCGGGCTGTACCTGGGTGGCAAGTGCAATTCCCGCATCACCCGAGGCCGCGGTCAGTACCTCATGTCCGTGCTTCTCCAGGAACTTCACGAACAGGCTGGTCTGCGTTGCGGAATCGTCAACGACTAGTATTCGCGACACGTCGTACGACCCTCATGTCAATTGCGCCACTTTTTACGCCACATTTTTTACTACGAGAGCACGGATGGTGCCTAGCAGCTCTTCCTTGCTGAAGGGCTTGGTCAGATACCTGTCCGAACCCACGATCCGACCTTTGGCCTTGTCGAAGATCCCATCCTTGCTCGACAGCATCACAACAGGCGTCGACTTGAACTCCGAGTTGTTCTTGATCAACGCACAGGTTTGATAGCCATCCAGGCGGGGCATCATGATGTCGACGAAAATGATGGACGGCTTGGTGTCCGCAATCTTGGCGAGCGCATCGAAACCGTCGGTGGCCGTGATGACCTCACAGCCGACCTTCTTAAGAAGTGTCTCTGCCGTACGGCGAATGGTTTTGCTGTCGTCAATCACCATGACCTTCACGCCTTGCAGGTTCTCGTCCATGTGAGCCTTCAAAACCCTACTTCGAGGAGGTCGGTGATGCGGTCGCGGAGCCGCGGGCACACCCATCCAATGTTTAACACAGATACCAAGGTCAACCTATAAGTATCCGACACCTAAGGGAATTTTAGCTTGCCGACACCCAAGTGACCCGGTAGGTTTGACCGAAGGAGACAACTCGGCAGAGTCTAATCCATGCCAAAGGTTGGCGTTGTGATGGATTCCATAGAATCCATCAATCTCAAGAAAGATAGCACTCTCGCAATGATTCGCGCCGTGCAGTTGCGGGGCTGGTCGGTGCATTACATGGAGCAGTCGGATCTCTACTTTCGAGAGGATCGGCCTTGGGCTTTTACACGACGCCTGAACCTCGCCCCAGAGGTGATCGCCGACCTTCAGTCCGCGTTATCGAACCCGCTCTGGTACGAGCTCCAAGGCACCGTCACCGAGCCACTGGGCGAGTTCGACATCATCTTGATGCGTAAGGACCCCCCGTTCGACCTCGAATACGTCTACACCACCTACCTGCTCGAGCGGGCCGAGCAGGAAGGCGCCCTCGTCGTGAACCGGCCTCAGAGCCTCAGAGACTGCAACGAGAAGTTCTTTGCCACCGAATTCCCGGAGTGCACGCCACCGCTGGTCATCAGCCGCCGAGACGACGTGCTGCGTGAGTTCCATCGCGAGCAGGGTGATGTGATCTTCAAACCTCTCGACGGCATGGGTGGCGAATCGATCTTCCGCGTCAGCAAAGGCGACCCGAACCTGTCAGTGGTGATCGAAACTCTGACGCGCCACGGGAGCCGTCAGATCATGGGACAGAAATACATTCCCGAGATCGTCGATGGGGACAAGCGCATCTTGATGATCGGCGGACAGGCCCTACCCTATGCTCTCGCGCGCATTCCCGCCGTCGGGGAAGCCCGGGGAAACCTCGCCGCAGGTGGCCGAGGGGTGGGCCGCGAGCTCACGCCGCGCGATCGATGGATCTGCGATCAGGTGGGGCCCAAGCTCGAGGAAAAGGGTCTACTCTTCGTCGGCATAGACATAATCGGCGACTACCTCACAGAGGTGAACGTCACCTGTCCCACCTGCGTGCGAGAGCTGGACGCAGCGTTCGATCTCGACATTGCGGGGCAGCTGATGGACGCGATAGAGCGTCGCCTCTGATTCGATACCCATGAGCGATTCTCGAATCATCACCGACACTGCCGTACAAGCAGACGTCACACCCGGTGACCGTCTGAGCTTTGCGGTGTTCCTCGCCGCCGCCATTCACGCAAGCCTCATCCTCGGCATTACGTTCACTGTCGATGACAGCCTCCCCGCCAAGCTCAAGAGTCTCGAGGTCACCCTTGCGCGTCACTGGCATGAGGCGACGCCAGAGGATGCCGACTTTCTCGCCCAGGCAAACCAGCTCGGCAGCGGCGAGTTGGAGCAGCGACGGGAGACCACCACCACCGAGATCTCGGAATTTCACGACAACACGATCAGGGAAGTGGCTGTGCAGCCCACCGCCGCACCGGCGCCTGCTGAAGCACCCGAAGATCGGTCCGAGGCCATCACGACCACTATGACGAGCCTGCATCGGCTGAACGAGAAAACGCCGATACCCGATACGCCGAAGGACTTCATTCCAGAGCTTCAGAATCGATATCTGGAACTCTCCCGGCAGATCGCCACACTCGAAGCAAGGCTTGCGGCGCAACGCCAGATCTATGCCAAGCGACCGCGAATTCGTCGCCTCACCAGCGTCTCCACGCGCCGCACCGTCGATGCTTACTATCTGCAATCGTGGCGACGCAAGGTCGAGACTCTCGGCAACCTGAACTACCCGCAGGAAGCCCGCCGGCGCAAGCTTTACGGAAGCCTGCGGCTTCTCGTCGCCATCAAGCCGGACGGCTCGCTGAAGCACGTGAAGGTGCTCGATTCCTCAGGACACAAGATTCTCGACGAGGCAGCGGTGCGCATTGTCAAACTCGCCGCCCCGTATACGCCGTTCCCAGAGGAGATGCGCCGCGAAGTGGATGTGCTCGAGATCATCCGCACTTGGCAATTTAGAAAGAACCATTATCTTTCAAACACTTGAGAGGTAACTGGGGCCAGGCTTGTCAGCTCGCCCGAACGCCACCTATGATGGGTCCATGACAGATCCGAGCGTCTTCAAACATCACTTTCTGCTGGCGATGCCGGGGCTCGCTGACCCCAATTTCAGCTCGACGATCACCTACCTCTTCGACCATTCCGAGAAGGGCGCGATGGGGCTGGTGATCAACCGCCCGTCCGAACTCACCCTTGGCGACATGTTCGACCAGCTCGGCATCGAAGGCGATCACGCCCGCAACTCGCCGGTGCTGCAGGGCGGACCGGTGGAGCGCGAGCGTGGCTTTATCCTGCATGGTGACGACGTGGATTTCGATGCGAGCGTCGACCTCGGCCACGGCATCCGGCTGTCCACGGCACGTCAGGTGCTCGAAGCGATCTCGAAGGGCAACGGCCCGGAGAAGTTCATCGTGGCACTCGGCTATGCAGGCTGGGAAGGAGGCCAGTTGGAGCGCGAGTTGTCGGAAAACACCTGGCTTTCGTGTCCAGCGAACGCTGAGATCATTTTCGAGACCCCGTTCGAGATGCGCGTCCAGCGAGCGGCAGACGCGCTTGGAATCGACTTTCGCCTCATCAGCAGTCAGCCAGGTGAGGCCTAGCCGACCGTACCTGGCCGGCCGTCCATCGTGTCGAAACGTCGTCACTCCGGTCGTTGACCAGCATCCTCACTTTTCTCGCCTTTGACTTCGGCTTGCGCCAGATAGGCGTCGCCACGGGTCAGACCGTCACCTCCACCGCCACTCCCCTCGGGATCGTCGACGCCAGAGCGGGGACACCGCGATGGAGTCAGATCGCCGAACTGATCGAAGAGTGGCAACCCGATGCGCTGGTGGTGGGCTTGCCACTCAACATGGATGACAGCGAAAGCGACATGTCCAGGCTCGCGCGCAACTTCGCCGAGGAGTTGGAACGGCGCTTCGATCTCGCAGTGCATTTGACGGACGAGCGTCTATCGAGTCGGGAGGCAGAAGCGCGCGGCGGTGCGCGCACGGATCACGACCTGGCCGCGAAGATCATCGCGGAGACCTTCCTCTCGCAGCGCTGAGCTAGTTCCTGCCCTGAATGCGTAGCATTCTGGATCGAACTAGCGATCCGGGGCATGGATGCCCCGGCAAAACCCGCTCTTTGCGGAGCAACGCGCAGCAAAAGCAAGGGTTTTGGGAGCGCGGTGGTGTCCTTGGGACACCACCAAGATGAAGGCGAATTTACTTCGCCGTAGCGTGGGAAGAAATTCGCCCGGACGGCGAATTTCTGGACAAGAACTAACTACAGACCCCAGCGCTGATCCTCCTGGTCTTCCAGAGACAACCCCTTGTCGACGTTCTCCAGCAGATTGGGATCGGAATCGGCACCCAGTTTGATCATCAAGCGCAGATCGTTCCCCGAATCCGCGTGCGCAAGTGCGGCTTCGTAAGTGATTTCGCCTGTGGAGTACAAGTTGTACAAGGCCTGGTCGAATGTCCGCATGCCCTGCTCCGTGGACTTGGCCATCAGCGCCTTCAGGAGGTGCACCTCGCCCTTGCGGATGTGATCGGAAACCAGGGGCGTGTTCAGCAGCACTTCGACAGCCACTCGACGACCGTTGCCGTCCTTGGTCGGAATCAGCTGCTGCGCCACGACGGCTCGGAGGTTCAGCGACAGGTCCATCCAGACCTGTGAGTGGCGATCCGCAGGGAAGAAATGAATCATGCGATCGAGCGCCTGGTTGGCGTTGTTCGCGTGCAGCGTGCAGAGGCACAAGTGGCCGGTTTCCGAGAATGCGATCGCGTACTCCATGGTGTCGCGTGAGCGCACCTCGCCGATCATGATGACGTCCGGCGCCTGACGTAAGGTGTTCTTCAAGGCGACTTCGAACGTCTCGGTGTCCACCCCCACCTCGCGTTGCGTGACGATGCATCCCTTGTGCTGATGAATGAATTCGATGGGATCTTCGATGCTGATGATGTGACCGCGGCTGTGCTCGTTGCGATGCCCGACCATCGCCGCCAACGATGTGGACTTGCCCGTACCGGTGGCACCGACGAACACCACGAGACCACGAAGCGTCATTGCGAGATCACCGATGACGTCCGGAAGCCCAAGCTCGGCGATCGTCGGAATGTTCACCTCGATGCGGCGCAGCACCATGCCAACGAGATTGCGCTGATAAAAGGCGCTGACACGAAAGCGACCGAGCCCTCGCGTGTTGATCGCGAAATTAGCCTCGTGAGTCTTCAGAAATTCCTGCTGCAGGTCTTCGTTCATCACCGAGAGCACGATCTCGCGTGATTGCTCCGGGCTGAGCGCGCCTTTCGTGACCGGCACCATCTGACCGTTCATCTTGATGCACGGTGGCATACCGGCGGTGATGAACAGATCCGAAGCGCCTTTTTCGACCACGAGTTTCAACAGTTTGTCGAATTCCATGACAATCCCTTCAGGAGAAGTTCTCCGGCAGCTTTGCCTTCTCGCGGGCGGTTTCACTCGAAATGACCCGCTTTTTCACGAGATCTTCGAGACATTGGTCGAGAGTCGTCATGCCAAGCGCTGCTCCGGTCTGAATCGCCGAGTACATCTGCGCGACTTTGTCCTCGCGGATCAGGTTTCGAATCGCCGGCGTGCCGATCATGATTTCGTGCGCGGCCACGCGACCACCGCCAATCTTCTTCATCAGCGTCTGCGAGATGACCGCCTGTAGTGATTCCGAAAGCATCGAGCGGGTCATGGGTTTCTCCTCCGCGGGAAACACGTCGACAATCCGGTCCATGGTCTTCGCCGCGGACGTGGTGTGCAGTGTCCCGAGCACCAAGTGTCCGGTCTCCGCGGCCGTGAGCGCGAGCCGAATCGTCTCGATGTCGCGCAACTCACCGACCAGAATGATGTCGGGATCCTCGCGTAACGCTGAACGCAATGCCTCGTTGAATCCATGGGTGTCCCGATGGACCTCACGTTGATTCACGAGACACTTCTTACTCTCGTGCACAAATTCGATGGGGTCTTCGATGGTGAGGATGTGCTCGTACTTGTTATCGTTAATGTAGTCGACCATCGCCGCAAGTGTAGTGCTCTTGCCCGACCCCGTAGGCCCCGTCACCAGCACCAGTCCACGCGGGACCATGCAGATGTCCTTGAAGACCTGGCCCATCGAGAGCTCCTCCATGGTGAGCACCTTGGAGGGGATGGTTCTGAACACGGCGCCAGCGCCACGGTTCTGATTGAATGCGTTCACCCGGAAGCGCGCGACACCAGGGACCTCGAAGGAGAAGTCCGTCTCGAGGAACTCCTCGTAGTCCTTGCGCTGCCTGTCGTTCATGATCTCGTAGATCAGACCATGGACCTCTTTGTGATCCATGGGCGGTAGATTGATCCGGCGGACGTCACCGTCCACGCGGATCATCGGCGGCAGTCCTGCCGACAGATGTAGATCGGACGCGCCTTGTTTGGCGCTGAAAGCGAGTAGCTCGGTGATATCCATGTTTGTCCCTTTCGACCTGGCGGGATCACTACATTGACAATATTAGCCAAATGGTAGGCCTGAGCGCAGCGCTCCACTGCTACACAGGTCTCATGTTGGTGTCCCGCAGCTGCCTCAAGAACCGATCCCCTGTAAACTCCCGCCGCCACATGAACGCGATTGAACGCAATATCGAGCGCATCCGCGCCGAGATCGGCGGGGCCGCCACCGAGTCAGGCCGCTCCCCTGAGGCCATCACGCTGCTTGCGGTGTCCAAAGGACGCAGTGCCGAGGAGGTTCAAGCCGCGTACCACGCCGGCCAGAGACACTTCGGCGAGAATTATCTGCAGGAAGCCCTCCCCAAGATCCAAGCGCTTTCCAAGCTCGACCTCGTGTGGCACTTCATCGGAGCCATTCAATCCAACAAGACCCGCGCGATCTCAGAGCATTTCCAGTGGGTCCACACCGTGGACCGGCTCCACATTGCCAAGCGCCTCTCAGCCCAACGGCCTGCCGGGCGGGCGCTCGACGTCTGTCTGCAGATCAATCTGGATGCAGAAGCGTCGAAAGCTGGGATCGACGCGGCGGCAGCCTGCGAGCTGGCACCGCAGGTCGCCCAGCTACCTCACCTGCGCCTGCGCGGCCTGATGTCGATACCGGCGCCGCGCGACGTCTTCGAGGACCAATGTGCGGCATTCGAGGGTTTGCGTTCGCTCTACGAGAAACTCGACGGGGGACTCGCCATCCCGGATTTCGACACCCTCTCGATGGGAATGTCCGATGACTTCCAAGCCGCCGTCAGGGAAGGCGCCACCATCGTTAGAATAGGCACCGCAATCTTCGGGCCACGCGAGGCAGGGCAGGGGCCCGAGGGCGCGAAGGGGCGCGCGAATGGCGCCCCGATCGGGAAGGTGTAACCCTATGAATTTACGAATAAACTTCGATCACATGATGTATGCAACACGTTGACATCGGATTCATCGGTGCCGGCAACATGGCCAGGAGCTTGCTGGGTGGACTTCTGGCCCAGCGCTATCCGATGGAGCGGCTGTGGACCTCGGATCCGGATCCGGGACAGCGCGAGCTCGCCACGGCACTCGGTGTCGGACACGTGAGCGCTGACAACGACGAGGTCGTCGCCCATTGCGCCGTTGTCGTGGTCGCGGTGAAGCCCCAGATGGCACGTCAGGCCCTCGCGCCCCTCAAGGAAGCTGTAGCGACAAGCAAGCCGCTGGTGATCTCCATTGCCGCAGGGATACCGCTGGCTGCCCTGGAATCCTGGCTCGGAGCCCAGCGGATCGTGCGCTGCATGCCGAATACCCCCGCGCTGGTATCCCAGGGTGTGACGGCGATGCTGGCCAATGCGCACGTGACGGACGTCGATCGGGTGCTGGCAGAGTCCATCATGGGCGCGGTGGGTCAGTGGTTGTGGCTCGAGCAGGAATCCCAGCTCGATGCCGTCACCGCGCTTTCGGGAAGCGGTCCAGCTTACTTCTTCTATTTTCTGGAGGCGATGATCGAGGCGGGATGCGAGCTCGGGTTATCCGAGGGAGACGCCCGGACTCTGGCACTGCAAACTGCCCTTGGCTCGAGCAAAATGGCGCTTCAGTCCGATCTCGCCCCCGATGCGCTGCGCTTGCAGGTCACCTCCCCCGGCGGCACCACCGAGCGGGCGCTCGCGGTGCTTCGCAACGGCGGCTTTTCACCCCTCGTGAAGGCCGCGATCAAGGCTGCCGAGGAACGCGCGCGCGAACTGGCGCGTGACTTCGGCTCTCAATGAATCTCACTACGACGGGTTTCGGCAATGGCTGACCAGATGACATTTGTGTTGATGTACCTCATCCGAGCAGTTCTGTTCCTATTCAGTCTGGCACTGGTGCTGCGGTTCATCCTCCAAGCCGTGCGTGCCGATTTCTACAATCCGTTCTCCCAGGCCATCATCAAGATCACCGACCCGTTGATTCGCCCCAGCCGCCGCGTCATTCCGGCGATTGGTGGTCTGGACGTCGCAAGCCTGCTGCTAGCGCTGATCACCATTGCCGTCTACCTCTATGTTCCAGTTCTCTTCGCGGGACTGTCCGCGAGCCCCGCGGCCATTCTGATCGGCGCCTGTTTCTCGCTGATACACCTGTTCCTCGAGGTATTTTTCTGGGCGCTGATCGCCGTGGTGGTGATCAGCTGGCTCACATTGCTGAACATCGCCTCCCCGGGCAACCTGAATCCGTTGGTGCGGCTGCTGGACGACCTCACCCGTCCGTTGCTCGAGCCCATTCGCCGAGTGCTTCCGCCCGTGGGTGGATTCGACTTCTCGGTCCTTGTGGCGCTGGCGGTGATCTTCGTGCTGGAGAACCTCCTGATCGGGCTGCGCAGTGATCTATTCGCATGAGCCAGAGCGGCCGCAGCACTGTGTCGCGTCGTGGCAATGACATCCTGATCCGCTGCCATGTCCAGCCCGGGGCGCGAAAGGACGAGATCCGCGGCCTGCACGGCGATCGGGTGCACATTCGCATCGCCGCCCCGGCCGTCGATGGGCATGCCAACATGCGTTTGAGAAGCTTTGTCGCCAGGCTCTTCGGGCTGCCAAAGACGCAGGTCCACCTGCAGCGAGGGGAGCGCAGCCGCGACAAGGTCGTGCGGGTGGAGGATGCAGGAGAGCTGCCGGCCGAGTTCCTCGCTGTACTGAGCTAGAAGAAATTCACAGGGATGTGAACTTCTGGTAATGAGCAACCTGACCCCGAGGGGTTGCTTGCCTAACCTATCGGGCGTTAATTAGACTCCGCCATCCACTTTTTCCTTACCCCGGAGCGATGCGGGAGAAACTGACATCGGACTGTGTCGGCATCGTCGAGCCGCAGGTCCAAGTGTTCGACTCTGCTCTGGAGCTGGTCTGCGGGAGAGAGCTGCCACGCTTTCAGCTCGTCTACGAGACGTACGGCGAACTGAACGCGACACGCTCGAATGCGCTCCTCGTGTGCCATGCGCTCTCAGGTCACCATCATGCAGCCGGCTACAACAGTCTCGAGGACCGCAAGCCTGGATGGTGGGACGTCTGCATCGGCCCCGGCAAACCCATCGACACCAATCGGTTCTTCGTCGTGAGCCTGAACAACCTCGGCGGATGTCACGGGAGCACCGGACCTACATCGATCGATCCCGAGACCGGCCGCATCTATGGACCGGATTTCCCGAGCATCACGGTCAGGGATTGGGTGACCACTCAGGCGATGCTCGCGGATGCCCTCGGGATTCCGAGCTGGGCGGTGGTCATCGGCGGAAGTCTCGGTGGCATGCAGGCCATGCAATGGGCCATCGATATCCCCCACCGCATCAAGCACGCCGTGATGATCGCCGCCGCGCCCCGCCTTTCCGCACAGAACATCGCGTTCAACGAAATCGCACGCCAGGCAATCCTGTCCGACCCGGAGTTTCACGGTGGGCGCTACCTGGAGAAGGGCACCAATCCAACCGCGGGACTGATGCTTGCGCGCATGCTCGGACACGTCACGTATCAGTCTGACGACGGACTTCGCGACAAGTTCGGACGCGAGGTGAAGTCGGGGGACCTATCCCTCGGCCTCGACGTCGAGTTTCAGGTTGAGAGCTATCTTCACTACCAGGGTCGATCGTTCTCCGAGAGCTTCGACGCGAACACCTATCTGCTCATGACACACGCACTGGATTACTTCGATCCCGCGCGCGAGCACGGCGACGACCTGGCGGCCGCACTTTCCCGCGCGCAATGCAGATTCTTCGCGGCCTCGTTCACCACGGATTGGCGTTTTGCGTCGGCACGTACGCGCGAGATCGTGGATGCCCTCGTCGTTGCAGGCAAGGACGTCGTATCCGTGGAAATCGACTGCCCCCATGGGCACGACGCCTTTCTCCTGCCAGTGCCCCGCTACGTCGATGCACTCACCACCTACCTACGTTACGCCGCGGATCTCGAGGAATCCCATGAACCTGCGGGCTGATCTCAAGATCATCGCGGATCTCATAAACCCCAATGCGCGGGTGCTGGACCTCGGCTGCGGCACCGGCGAGCTACTGGCCTATCTGCAATCGGCGAAAGGCGTGAACGGCTACGGTATCGACATCGATCCCGAGAACATCGGTCAATGCATCTCGGCGGGGGTCAACGTGATTCAGCAGAATCTCGACGAGGGGCTCGGCAACTTCTCCGACGATCGCTTCGACATGGTAGTGATGACCGAGACATTGCAGGCGGTACGCCGACCCGAGGCGCTGCTGGATGAAATGCTTCGTATCGGCAGGGAATGCATCGTCACGTTTCCCAATTTCGGTCATTGGAGTTGCCGCGCTCACCTGATGTCGAAGGGGCGCATGCCCATGGCGAGGCACCTCCCACACCAATGGTACGACACACCGAATATCCATCTCTGCACGTTTGCAGACTTCGAGGCGCTCTGCAGACAGAAGCGGCGCCACATCATCGAACGCTTCGTCGTGGATACTAATTACCAGAGCCGGGTGCTGAGTAACCTCTTCCCGAATCTCTTCGGGGCCATTGCGTATTATCGGCTAGGGCGATGACGCAGGCCGCACTCTTCATCGCAGCGCTCGGTTTGTGCTCGGCGGCGTACGCCGAGCAGCTCGTGGGTTTCGGCGACATCGAGGCGCACTACGTGGTGCTCGCGAGCACACGGATCAAGCCAGAG
>JAPULC010000077.1 GCA_027295305.1 Gammaproteobacteria bacterium | reverse complement strand
AGCGGACCGCTATGCCGTGCTCGCGGGCATCTGCGCGTTCTTAGGCGTGGACGCCGCCTTCAAGTTCAGTTCGGTGGACCGTCGGGAAAATCGGTCCCAGATGCCGATCTTCGCGTCGCTGCAGAGGTTCAGGATGCGGTTCGCCGTCAACAATCACGACGGCGCGCCGAAGTTTTATGCGAAGGCCGCGATACGGCGCGGCATCGACATGGCCAACCACATCGTCGAGACGCGGGCGATCCCGCCCGTGCCTCAGGACGATCAGCTATACGTCGCTGCGTTGCTCGCAGACGAGATCAGCGGGCTCGAGGAACTGATCCAACGTGACTTGAGCCATTGGAAAACTGTTACGACGGATCAAGTTAAGGGCTGAAGGGCCCAGGAGAATTTTGGATGCGCATATTGATACTCGGCGGTGATGGCTACCTCGGGTGGCCCCAAGCCATGTATCTCTCGGCCCAAGGACACGAAGTGATGGTGTACGACAGCTTGATGCGTCGGCACTTCGATCTTGAGAACGGGTTCGACAGTTTGGTGCCGATCACCACCCCACAAGAACGGGTCGCCGCCTGGAAGGAGGTTACCGGTAAGGAAGTTCACCTCCGCATCGGTGATACCCGAGACTGGACTTTGCTGTCGAAAGCCTTCCAGGAGTTCCAGCCTGAGGCGCTGGTCCATTTAGGCGAGCAGCGTACCGCGCCGTACTCAATGATGGACCGAGAGCATGCACTTTTCACGATGGACAACAACGTGCTGGGCACGATGAACGTGCTGTACGCCCTCAAGGACTACGCCCCTGATTGCCATCACGTGAAACTGGGAACGATGGGCGAGTACGGCACTCCCAACATCGACATTGAAGAGGGCTTCATCGAGATCAATCACAACGGACGCAAGGACACGCTGCCGTTCCCGAAACAGCCGGGCTCTTTCTACCATCTGTCAAAGGTCCACGATAGCCACAATATTATGTTCGCCTGCCGGATCTGGGGTCTGCGCTCAACCGACCTCAATCAGGGCGTCGTCTACGGCATCGAGACCGAGGAAACGAAGCTCGACCCCCGGCTCGCCACCCGATTCGACTACGACCAGATCTACGGCACCGCGTTGAATCGATTCTGCGCGCAAGCCGCTGTCGGTTACCCCATCACGGTCCATGGGAAGGGCGGTCAGACCCGCGGGTTCATCAACATCAGGGACACCGTCCGCTGCATAGAGCTCGCGATCCTCAACCCACCGGAAGAGGGCGGATATCAAGTCTTCAACCAGCTCACCGAGCAGTTCTCGGTGCTTCAGCTAGCTGAGCTCGTACAGAGCACCGCACCGGAGCTTGGCATTGAGGTTGCTCTCGAGCACATCGAGAACCCGCGCGTCGAGCTCGAAGAGCACTACTTCAACCCCGTGCATACCGGGCTGCTCAAACTCGGGCTTCAGCCCCACTTTCTCCAAGGCGCCGTACTCATCGGCATGATGCAAGCCGCGGTCGCCAACAAGGACCGTGTAGACAAGAAGCTGATCGCACCAACGGTTAGTTGGCGCAAGACCGACAACGCGATCTAAGGGGGCCGCGCTTGTCAGGCCCGTATCACATCGCTTTCCTATCCCCGAATCGGGGGCAGATCGGGGAGGCGTATGTAGTTCCGACGCTTGCGCGAGCGCTCGCCGCAAGAGGGCATCGCGTGGACCTCCTCCGCGTTTGGAAAGAGTGGGAGGGCGTTGATCTCGGTGTGCAGAACAACCCTGTTCGCGTTGTCAACCTCGGGACGCGACGGCTGCTGCCGGTCCTGCCGAGTGTCTCGCGGATCTCATCGTGGGCCAACTACAGGATCCAAGGCGCCCTCATGGCCGGCGCGATGATGCCGGGGTTTGTGCGTTACCTGCGGCGCGAGCGCCCAGATTTCCTGGTGGCTCGCATGCAAACGATGGCGTCGATCATCGCGAAGGGCCTCTCCCGAAACGACACGAAGCTCGTACTGAGCATGGCGGGCATGCCGCGCAGCTCCGGCTATCGCAACTTCCTATGGCCACGCCTCTATCCACGTGCGGACGCATTCGTCGCGCCCGCTGAGTCTGTCGCGGCCGTTGCCGCCGAGCGAGCGAACATGGACAGCGATCGGTTCGACGTAATTCCGAACCCGGTGATTTCCGAACGAGTTCTGTCGCTGAGCGAGGAGCCGGTAGATCACGCATGGTTCGGCGACCCGGGACACCCGCTTGTGATAGCTGTCGGCAGGCTCACGCGCCAGAAAGACTTTCCGACGCTGGTCAGGGCCATGGCGCGCGTTCGCGAAAAGGTCCCAGCGCGCTTGCTGATCGTGGGGGAGGGCGAAGGTGAACACCGTGGTCTGATCGACGGCCTAACGACTGAACTCGGGCTCCACGATGCCGTGCAGCTCCACGGATTCGACCCCAACCCCTACAAGTACATGCGTGCCGCCGACCTGTTCGTCATGTCCTCTGAGTGGGAGGGCCCCGGCCACGTGCTCATCGAAGCGCAGGCTCTCGGCACACCCGCTGTGTCGACTGATTGCCCAGCGGGGCCTCGCGATACGCTGCTCGATGGCCGAGCCGGCCTCCTCGTGCCGGTGGGCGACTCGGAGGCGATGGCCGACGCGATCATCGAATCGCTGACCAACCGGGAAGCTGCCCAGCAGCGCGCGGAGGTCGGTCTGAAGAACCGCGACAGCTATTTCCCCGAGCACGTTGCCGCACGATGG
>JAPULC010000076.1 GCA_027295305.1 Gammaproteobacteria bacterium | reverse complement strand
TAGGGGGGACTCGGTGCGCAGTCTCGTAGAAAGAACCGACGAAGACGACGAGGAACAGATCAATCTCACGCCCATGCTGGACGTGGTGTTCATCATGTTGATCTTCTTCATCGTGACCGCGACGTTCGTGAAGGAGAAAGGGCTCGACGTCAATCAGCCGGATCAGGACAAGCCGAAGACGCTGGATCCGGACAAGAAGAGCATCGTGGTGCGGATCACCAACCGAGATCGCATCCTCATTGCCCGCCGAGACGTGGATTGGCGATCGGTGCGCGCGAACATCGAGCGTCTGCACGCCGAAAATCCGGAGGCCCCGGTGGTCATTCAGCCACATCCGGATTCCACCACCCAGGCCCTGGTGCACGTGATGGACTCTGCAAGGCTCGTCGATCCGCACATCGTCGTCAGCATCGCCGCCAACTGAATCAAGCACGCCGCGTCCGCGGCGTGCGAGATAGCCGCACCTAACCAGCGATCCGAGGTATGGATGCCGCGGCAGCCGTTAGCAAAACCCGCTCTTTGCGCTAACACGCAGCAAAAGCAAAGGTTTTGGGAGCAAAGGCGAATTGACTTCGCCGCAGCGTGGGAAAATTCGCCGGCGAATCTCTGGACAAGAAGCAAGATGAAGCCTGTCGATTTACGCAGCGACACCGTCACCCAACCCACCCCGGAGATGCGTCGAGCCATGGCGGAAGCGGATGTCGGTGACGACGTCTACGGCGAGGATCCGAGCGTCAATCGTCTGGAAGCCATGGCTGCCGAACGTCTGGGCAAGGAGGCGGCGCTGTTCGTGACGAGCGGGACTCAAGCCAATCTGGCAGCGCTTCTCACCCATTGCGGACGGGGAGACGAGTTCATTGCAGGCGAGGAAGCTCATACCTATTGGGCCGAGGGTGGGGGCGCCGCGGCCCTCGGTGGCATTCATTCGCAGACCCTCGACTTCGATGACGACGGCACCCTCGACTTGGATCGCGTGGCGGCAGCCATCAAGCCGGATGATCCCCATTTTCCGATCACCCGACTGCTGTGCCTGGAGAACACCCAAAGCGGCAAAGTCCTTCCGCTCGCATATCTAGCCCGCGTAAAAGTGCTAGCCGATACCCGAGGGATCGCAACGCATCTGGATGGAGCGCGGGTGTTCAACGCCGCGGTGGCCGATGACGTCGACGTCTCGGAGATCGCTCAGCACTTCGACAGCATCTCCTTCTGCCTATCGAAGGGACTCGGTGCCCCGGTCGGCTCGCTCCTCGCGGGACAGCGCGATTTCATCGCGCAAGCGCGCCGCTGGCGCAAGAAGCTCGGTGGTGGCATGCGACAGGCAGGAATCATCGCCGCAGCTGGGATTCACGCCCTCGATCAACACGTTGAGCGGCTCGCCGAGGATCATGCCAACGCCGAGCGTCTGGCTGAAGGACTACGGGCGCTGCTCGGTGAGGCGGCAGAGATCTCACAGGCGACCAACATGGTATTGGTGCGCGCGAGCGACGAGTTGATGTCTGACCTCTCTGCCGAGCTTGCGCGTCACGAGATCCGTTTTTCGGCACGTGGACGTCTCGTGACCCATCTCGATGTGAGCGCCGATGACATCCGCTACGTCATCGAACGAGTAGAGCGCTGGTTGGCATCGCGGTAGTCCGCAAAAGAGCCGACCGCCTGCAGCTATTCAGACGGCGACGTACCCGCAACGGAGACCTGGGGCTTTCTCGGCGCCGCGGGTACGCTGATGTGAAAAAGTTACAGGCAGGATGCACCGATCAATAGACGATTCCCACCACTGCGCCTGTCATGCAAGTCACGATGGTGCCCGAGACAAGCGTGCGTGGTGCCAGCGCGAGGATGTCCATGCGCCGTTCGGGACACAGCGCGCTTATCCCCCCGATCATGATGCCGAGACTGCCGAAGTTTGCGAATCCGCAAAGCGCATAGGTCATGATGATATCGCTGCGCGGACCGAGCGCGTCGACGGGCAACGCGGCCATGTCGATATACGCGACGAGCTCGTTCAGAATCACCTTCGTGCCGAGCAAGCTGCCGGCGGTAGTGGCCTCGTGCCATGGAATGCCCATCAGCCAGGCGATGGGTGCGAACAGCCAGCCGAGTATCCGCTGCAGCGTGAGGGCTTCGCCGCCGAGATCGGGCAAAGCACCTAGCGCGAGATTCACGAGCGCAACGAGGGATATCAGCACAATGAGCATGGCCAGGATGTTGCCGATGAGTTTCAACCCATCTGCCGTGCCACGGGTGACCGCGTCGATGGTGCTTTCGTATCGCAATGCATCGGCCAGGTCGACGCCTTCGGTGGTGGTGGTACCTGGGACCATGATGCGCGCCACCATGAGGGCGGCGGGAATACTGATGAGCGAGGCCACCAACACGTGACCCAGGGGATTCTCCACGACACCGGAAAGGAGATTCGCGAACAGAATCATGACTGATCCGGCCACCGTCGCCATGCCGCACGTCATCACCGTGAAGAGTTCACTTCGCGAAATGTTTCGCAGGTAGGCACGGATGACGAGCGGTGCCTCCACCATCCCAAGAAAGATGCTCGCAGCGGCGGCGACGCCCACCGAGCCACCAACACCCATGCTGCGACGCAGCGCCCAGCCGAATCCGCGCACGATGACGGGCAGCACACCCCAATGCCAGAAGATCGCCACCAGCACGCTGAACACCAGAATCTGAGGCAGTATCCTGAAAGCGAAAATGTACATCGCGTTGTCGGCCGTGATCTCGAACGGCACTTCGCCGCCGCCGAGAAAACCGAACACGAACCCTGCCCCGGCAGTGGTCGCCGTCTCGATGGCGATCACCGCGTAATTGATCACGAACAACGCCTCGGCAACGACCGGCGCTCGAATCAAAACAAAGGCGATACCAATCTGTAGCCCAAGTCCGACCGCAACCATCCGCCAGTTCATGACGCTTCGGTCTTCGCTCAAAGCCCACGCTATGACCAGCAACGCCACAATGCCGACGTACGCCTGATAGATCATGGGTGATCGAACGCCAAAGGAGATGCACGCAGAGTGTAGAGCGTGTCCATGGTCGTGGCGAACGACGCGCGATTATCCCGGGCGCTGTCCTGTACTAATATCTTCTGGATGAAAAAAGTTCTCGTCACCGGCACCCTCGCCATCGACTTCATCGGCCGCTATCCCGGCACCTTCGAGTCTTATGGTGATGGCCAGCCATTGAACATGTCGGTCCAGCTATCGGAGCTGAACCAGGGATTCGGCGGTTGCGCGATGAATATTGCGTACACGCTGAAGCTGCTCGGATTCGAACCGATACCACTGGTGCGGGTGGGTACCGATTTTCATGAGGGTTACCGTGAGCACCTGGCGAATCTGAACATCACGACCGACGCCATCGTTGTCGACACGAGACTTCCATTCAGTTCCCGCGCGTTCATCATCACCGACGACGACGGTAATCAGATCACTGCGTTCTTTCCTGGATCCTCCGATCCTCGTTATTCCACGGTTCCCGTGCCGAGCGCCGCGGAGACGGCGCGGCGATTCAAATGTGACTATGTGATCCTTGCACCGGACCTACCCCAGAACATGCTCGCTCATGCCGAGTCGCTCTCCGTCGCGGACATTCCGTATCTGTTCGATCCAGGGCAAGGGCTCCCGGACTTTTCCGACGAGCACACAAAGGCGCTGGTGGCGCTGTCTCGTCAGGCGGTGGTGAACGAGCACGAGTGGAAATGTCTCATCGACCGTATCGACGGCGGCGAAAGCGCGCTTAGAAGACACTTCGATTGGATCGTGGTGACCCACGGAGCGGATGGGGTGAAGGTGTATTCGGGTTCTCGGACGTGGCAGGTTGCGTCGATCAAACCTGAAACGTTCATCGAGCACACGGGTTGTGGCGATGCGTTTCGCGCTGCACTCGTCGGCGCGCTCACCGCCGGCGCAGACCTCGAGCGAAGCGTAAAGGCAGGCGTCCTCGCTGCCACCATCAAGCTCGAGTCCCCCGGCACTCAGTTGCACCGGATGTCGGTCGACTCGTTTCGTGAGCGTTATCGCGAGACGTTCAGCGAACCGGCGCCGCTTTAGCGCACGCACAAAGCAGAAGGCGCGGAAGCACCAGTGCCTCGCCTCAACGAAAGCCTTTTCGAGCATCCTTATTCACGCCGGCGGGGGCCAATGAGTGAGCGCAACCAACCCCACAGGCTATTGCCTTCAAGTTCCCCCCGCTTCTGCGACTGCTCGAACTCGTCGTAGTTCACGAGTGCAAAGAGCACGCTTCGAGTGAAGCCGCGTGCGTCCGGGTCGAGCTCCGAGACTACCCGGGCCGGCGCACCCGCCACGACCGAGTTGGGGGGCACGTCCCGGGTGACCACCGAACGCGCGCCCACGATGCTGTTCTCGCCGACGGTGACACCCTTCGCGACCATCGCGCCGTCCGCTATCCAGACATTGTCTTCGAGCGTCACCCGACCCGTGGTCCCCGGCGGCAACGCCCGATCGTCGATGCCGTGCCAGTCGGCATCGGTGACATACGCGTCCATGGCAAGCATGCATCCCCGACCGATCTCGATACCTTCGGCGGAGGTGACTCGCACGCCGGGATTGATGATCGAGCAGTCCCCCACTTTTATGGATCCGACGTGTTCCGGATCCCGCCATACTGCGAGGCGCACCGGGCGGTCTGCGAGCCCGAGGCTGTGCACGTCGTCCCCAAAGCTGATATTCGGCCCCGATAGATGAACATGACGTGGCCCTCCAAAGCGACACCCCTGACCCATGGCGTCCAGTTGCGGAGCGATGAAACGTCGCACGTAGAAGAACTCGTACGCGCGGGTGATTCGATGCAACCAGTAGGGTCGGTGGTCACGACGCATGGTTTCTTTCCATTGAGGTTCCAAATAGCATTGGCAGCGTGACGGTGAAGGGCAAGATCATACTGCTGAATGGCTCATCGAGCGCGGGCAAGACGACGCTTGCCATGGCGTTGCAGGAAGAGCTCGACGAGCCCTATCAACACATTGCCCTGGATCAGTTTCGCGATGGGCTCCCGGGGCGCTTTCGCGGCTACAACTCCCCGAGCGGCACTCCGGGCTACCGAGGCTTGAACGTCGTGCCGATGGACCACGACAACGGGGAGCGGGTTACCCACGTGCGCTTTGGCGACATCGGGAGGCGGATGTTGCGCGGCATGCACCGCGCCATCGCCGCCTTTGCGAACGAAGGCAATCACGTCATCGTCGACGATCTCATGCTGCATCGTTGGATCCTCGAAGACTACGTCGATGTGCTGCAGGGGTTTTATATCTTGTTCGTCGGCGTACGTTGTCCAATGGACGTCGTAGTCGAGCGTGAGAAAGAGCGTGGCGGGCGTTTTCCCGGAACCGCCATGTCCCACTTCTACGAGGTCCACGCCCACGATCTGTACGACCTCGAGATCGACACGTCCAACGTGTCGCCTCGCGACGGCGCCCGGGTGATCAAGCGCTATCTCGATAGCGGTCAGACCCCAAAGGCGTTCGAGGGCCTGCGCACCGAATTCAATAGCTAATTTCTGTCCAGCCGCGCATCCACGAGGGGCAGGCGATCGTTACCGAAATACATGTCCTCACCGTCGACGAATATTGTCGGGGAACCGAATCCTCCGCGTTCGATCAGCTCGTCGGTATTGGCCCTGAGCTTGTCCTTGTAACTGCGATCATTGATCTTCTGAAAGTATTCGACGGAGTCGAGTTCCACCGCCGCTAGAATCTCGCTGAGGGTGTCTTCCTGCGAGATGTCACGCAGCTCCCCCCAATAAGCTCGAAACACCTCGCGCGCATAGGGCACGAGACATTCGTGCTCCAGCGCAACGAACGCACCACGCATGGCGCGCACGCTGTTGACGGGAAAGACGGTCGGTGATCCGATCGCGATGCCCGTGTAGCGCGCCCAATCCGCAAGATCCTTCTGGTAGTAGCGCGCCTTGATGGGCACCGGGTTCGCGCGCGATTCGTAGACGCTCGCATTGACGGTGTTGAAGATGCCGCCGACCAGGATGGGCCGCCACTCGATCTCGACCTCGTGACGCAGCGCGATCGGCTGCACGTTCTCGAAGGCGAGATAGGTCCAAGGGCTCGAGCAATCGAAGAAGAACTCGAAACGGGTGTCACTCATGGCTACGTGAGCTCACTGGCATCGGCAACACAGGATCGCGCAGTTGCCGCCGCCAGACAACGATTGGCGGTTGACACCCATGCGCTGAGCCGCTTCCCTATAGCGCTTTGCCGCGCGGAGCCAACAGCCGTGAAATTCACTTGGTTCAACCTCATGCCCTGGCCGTACCTCCCCGACGACTTCCGGGAGAAGCATCGTTCGATCTGGGTGGACATTCCCACCACCCTCTACGATCCGGTGAAGGGGCACGCGCTCTACAACACCTATCTCGACGAGCTCGAATATGCCGAGCAGCTCGGTTTCGACGGCATCGGCGTGAACGAGCACCACGCGAACGGATACGGGCTCATGCCCTCCCCCAATCTCATGGCCGCGGCGCTTGCGCGACGCACCTCAAAAGCGGCATTGGTGGTGCTCGGCAATTCCATCGCACTCTACAACCCACCGATTCGCGTGGCGGAAGAATTCGCCATGCTCGACGTGATCTCGGGGGGACGACTCCGCGCCGGCTTCCCGGTGGGCACATCCATGGACACCAACTATGCCTATGGGCAGGTTCCAGCGCTCACGCGGGAGAAATATCGCGAAGCGCACGATCTGATCATCAAAGCCTGGCAAGAGCAGGAGCCTTTCGCCTTCAACGGCCGCTATACGCAGTTGCGCTACGTGAACTGCTGGCCGAAACCGATCCAGCAACCGCCGCCGATCTTCATTCCAGGTGGCGGTTCTCTCGAGACTTACGACTTCTGCCTCGACTTCGACTACGTGTACTGCTACCTGTCGTTCAGCGGCTTCAGGCGCGCCAAGCAACTGATGGACGGCTATTGGCAGCGCGTCGAGGAACGTGGCAAGGATCCCTCACCGTACCGTGGCGGGTTCGCGCAAACCATCATCGTGGCGGAAACCGACAAGGAGGCGGAAGAGCAATACCGCCAGCATGTGGACTATTTCTACAACCGTTGTCTGCACGTTTATCCCGGATTCGCGGATGCACCAGGCTACCGCACGGTGAAGACCATTAAAGCCAACGTGACTTCGCAGATGACCCGCCAGGCCGTGGGACAAGTCACCAGTCTCTCGTGGGGCGAGATCGTGGAGGGCGGCTATGTCATTGCGGGGAGTCCCGATTCCGTGGTCGAACAGATGAAGGAGATGATCACGGAACTGCACGTCGGCAACATCTTCTGTCTCCTGCACATCGGGGACATGACGAAGGAGAAGTGCATGCGCTCGACCAAGCTCTTCGCGCAGGAGGTGATGCCGAAGCTCCAGGACATGTGGCCGGAGTACGCAGACGACGATCGTTTCTGGATCCATCCGGTCGACGAGCATGCGCCTCGTGCGGGTGTCGAAGCAGTCGGGAGTTGAGCCGTGGATTCCAGACTGATCGACATTGCCGGACGCGCCCAGGTTCGGGTCTACGAAGGTGGGGACGGCCCAGAGCTCCTGTTTCTCCACGGCGTTGGCGGATTGTTGCAGAACGATCCATTTCTCGAGGCACTGTCAGCGCGTTATCGAGTCCATGCGCCGCTGTTACCGGGTTTCGAGGACTCCGAGGGTAGTGAGAATCTACGCAGCATGCTGGATTTCACGCTGCACGCGTTCGACGTATGGGATGCCCTGGACCTTCGCGATCCGCTGGTCGTGGGTCACTCCATGGGGGGAATGATCGCCGCCGAGATGGCGGCCATCGCAAATCGCACCGTCGAGCGACTGGCGCTCATCGCACCGGCAGGTCTCTGGCTGGACGAGCACCCTATTGTGGATCTTTTCGCCACCCTGCCCTTCGAATTGCCGGCGTTGTTGCTTCACGATCCCGAAAAGCACGGCAAGCTGCTTTCGGCCGGTGGCAACTTCAACGATCCCGAATTTCTCACCGAGTTCATGGTGGGCAATGCGCGGCGTCTGGGCACCGCCGGCAAGATTCTGTTCCCGATTCCAGACAGGGGCCTCAGCGATCGGTTGTATCGCATCCGCGCCCGCACGGCCGTGATCTGGGGTACCTCGGATCGGCTGATTCCGCCGGTCTACGCGCAGCGATTCACCGACGCGATTCCAAATGCAGAGCTCAGCCTCATTGAGGAGGCGGGACACATGGTGCCCTACGAGCAAACTGAGACCGTGATCGAAGCCCTCACACGTCTGCAGAATTGAGCTTTCGGAGCGCCGCGTTCAATATTTCTCACGGGGACTAGAGGGGATGTTGCAAAACGCCCCCCACGCCATGGATGGCACGACAACCCTCTCGGAGGAGATCAAAGGCAGGAGATCAAAGGCGTGAGCGGGACCGATCAAGACGAGCTCGAGCTCTTCAGGCAGATGCTGGAGCAATCAGCGCGCGCGGTGGTGTTCACGGGTGCCGGCATCAGCACGGAATCGGGCATTCCGGACTTTCGTGGCCCGCAGGGGCTCTGGACCAAGGGCGGCAAGTCCACGAATTTCGATGAGTGGCTCGCCTCGGACGAGGTCCGCCAACGGGCCTGGGCACGGCGCTTCACGGGTGATCGAGTGATGGAGGGTGCAGAGCCCAACAAGGGTCATCTCGCGGTCGCCAAGCTCGTCGTGGACGGTAAGGTCTCGGCAATCATCACGCAGAACATCGACAATCTTCACCAGGACTCAGGGGTGCCGGCGGAGAAGGTGATCGAGCTCCATGGCAACTCGAGCTACGCCAAATGCCTGACCTGCCAGACACGCTACGAGATGGCCGATCTCGAAGAGCAATTCAAGCGCATCGCCCACATCGACCCGTGCAGCCGCTGCGGCGGCATCGTGAAAACCGCCACGATCTCATTCGGTCAAGCGATGCCTCTGGACGAGATGGAGCGCGCCCAGGAGCACACGCTCGCGTGCGATCTCTTCATCGTGCTGGGTTCATCCCTCGTGGTCTATCCCGCCGCCGGATTTCCCGAGCTCGCGAAGCGTACGGGGGCCAAGCTGGTGATCGTGAATGACCAGGAAACGCCCCTCGACCCCGTTGCCGACCTCGTGATCAATCGCAAGATCGGTCCCACCATGTCATTCGTCGTAGGGATCAACTGATCGAGAGGGACTGATCGAAGCGGGAACGCTCAGGGAATATCGGCGGCTGGATCGGCGCCAAGCCCCCGTTGCGGGGAATCTCTCGTGACCGATGTCGTTGTCGAAGGTGATCGGGTAGCCGACAGGCCGATCTCCAACAGTCGCTCCTGCACGCCATGAACGAGCTCCTGGCCGCGTTTTCCGGCCTGGAAGATGTCTTTCATGTAGGTGACGGCACGCTCGTCGAGGTCCAACGTCTGGCCGAGCTCTGCCCAGCCCATCATCGAGGTGAGCACGTTGTTGAAATCGTGCATCGCCGTACGCACCAACGCGACGAACTCGTCGAAATCATGTGTCGGGTCTGAAGATGCGTTCTCGTTCGCTGGATCGGCCACGTTGCGGGTCCTGTCATCCCTGTTCGTTCGTCCCACACGGCGCACGCCGAGACGAGCTCCACAATTGTAGGAGACAAACGCGGTGCGCGTCAGCACCCTTCGGCCTCGTGTTCGCGCCGTCCGTCGATAATTTGCCCTAACGCGTGCTGAGAAGCAGTCGATCGGCGAATCGTTCCAGGTCCCGCAACGTGCTGCACACGTCCGTTCGAAAGCAGTACGGAACGAATTTGCGCATCTCGGCGTCCCCGGTATCCCACTCCTCGCGCGGCTCCGGTGTGAGCCACAACACCTGCTTCGCGCGCTTGGAAATATCGCGCAGGATCTCTGGTCGCGGGTCGAAATAGTTGTTCCGGCCGTCACCGAGGATGATCACGGTGGAGCGATTATCGATCTCGTGGATGCACTCGCTTCGAAATTGATGAAACGAGCGCGCGTAGTCCGTGGTTCCCTTGCCCCAGGTGAAGAGCGCCTCCTCGATGGCCTCCTCCACCGGAAGGCGCTCGAAGGTGCTCGTGACCTCGCCGAGTTCGTTGGAGAATGCGAATGCCCGGATGTCCGGGAGCAGCTCGGTCAGGTTATAGAGAAACAGGAGCAGAAACCGCGCCACCCGTGCCACCGAGCCGCTCACGTCGCACAGTGCAAACACCTTCGGCTTTTGCACCTTGATCTTTCGCCAGCGCAGGTCGAACGGCACCCCTTCGTATGCGAGGTTACGTCGAAGCGTGTGGCGCGTGTCCAGAAGCCCTCGACGGGCACGCTTGCGGCGTCGCTTGTGCTGCGCAAGAAGCCTCTGGGCGATGCGCTCCACCACCTTGCCAATGTCCTCGAAGTAGGCCGGCTGCACGTGGGTGAGATGCGCTTCGAGGGCCGCTTCGACGATGGCGCGTTTGCCGGTGGCGTCGACGTGCAGCAGATATTGCGTCTCGACATATTCACGCACCTGGCGCGTGAGATAGGCCCGCGCCTGCCGCAACGCTGTCACGAGCGCCGCGGCACCTTCCTGGCTCGAGAATCGATCGATGTCCGCGTCGATCTCGTGAACGCCGACGGCACGCAGGATCTCGAGCACGAACGTCGACCTGTCTCGCAGCGTTCGCATGGAGTCCAGACCGACGCGCTGCGCTGCCTGGGCGACGCGCAGGGACAATTGCAGAAAATCCCGCGCGAGCAGCAACCTGGACAGATCGCTGAGTGGCGCGTCACCCTCGGCGCCCATCGAGACGTCGCGAGGCAGGCCCATGCCTCTCGGTCCCCCGGCCATTCCCATCAGCGTCTCCGGATCTCCCTGAAAATAACGCTTCTTCGTCCGCTGCCCCTCGAAGGGTGCGAAGGTGAAGAAGCGCTCGAAACACACGTCGAAGCGCGCCTTCTCCTCGGGGGTCTTCGCAAGCGCAAGGCACAGCGAATGCTTCAGGATCTCGCGATCGCGCATCCCGACGAGGCGCATCACCTCCATGGCATCGAGAGTTTCCGCCGGGGAGACGCGCACTTCGGCGTTTCGAAGCGCTTTGACGAAATTGACTACCGTCCGGTCCACGCAATGTGACTCGAGGCAAACGCCGCATTCTTCCATAGGGCTCGACCGATCGGTAGCGCCCCGAATGCCTGCCACGGTAAGGTTGATCCCTGATGCGAAATGGCCGCGCTTCCCTGACCTCGAGATCCGTCGACCTGCGCCGCTGTGCTCCCATCCATTGAATCACAGCAGGCAGCCTTCGATTGGGCGTCGCGATGGTCCGGTCGCACACCCGTTCGGTTCGAATATCTGTCCGGCGGGTATAGCAACAACAACTACCTCATGGTGCTCGATGAAGACCGACATGGCGTCGGAGACGAGTATGTCGTTCGCTTCTGCAATCGCTTCAGCGAGGGCGACGACTTCCCGGGAATCGACCGCGAGCGTGAGCTCTTACACATCGAGCACGCAGGGGCG
>JAPULC010000075.1 GCA_027295305.1 Gammaproteobacteria bacterium | reverse complement strand
CTTGCCAACGTTTGGGCGTATGTCATGCGCCCCCTACACGAATCATGGGTTACTGTCGCTAGAGCGGCAGCTTGCGGCTCAGCCGGGGCCGACGCTACTCGCGGAAGTTTATGTATTGGAGGGGCTGTTCGATTTTCATGTCCTTGA
This sequence comes from Gammaproteobacteria bacterium, assembly GCA_027295305.1. GTDB lineage: Bacteria > Pseudomonadota > Gammaproteobacteria > Pseudomonadales > Azotimanducaceae > JAPULC01. The sequence continues at coordinate 3,159 of JAPULC010000075.1, read as the reverse complement.
TGAAGGCGATAGTGTCCTGGAGATCGTCGCGCTTCTTGCCGGTTACGCGCAGCTCCGCACCTTGGATCGAGATCTGCACCTTGATCTTCGTCGTCTTGATCGCCTTCGTGATCTTGCGCGCCAGGTCGCCATCGATGCCCTGCCTGATGATCACCGTTTGCCTCAGGCTTCCGCCGGTCGCGTTCTCGGGCGTCTTGAACTCCAGCGCGCTGCTGTCCACCTTGCGACGGGCCAGGTAGTTGCGCAGCAGATCGTGCATCTGCCGCAACAGCAGGTCGTCGTCCGCAGTGATCGTCAGCGTCGAGTCCGTCCGCTCGATGGCGCAGCGCGTGCCCTTGAGATCGAAGCGCTGTTGGGCCTCGCGCTTGACCCCATTCAGAGCGTTGTCGACCTCCGTTATGTCGGTCTTCGACACGACGTCGAATGAGGGCATGGCTAGGCGCCTCCCTTGGGTGAGTAATCCCGAACGATCTCAACGGGCGTATTGCGCGCCACGACGAGCTCGACGACTTCGTCGCCGTCATTCACGGGCTGGTGCGGTGCGTCGGGAGGGACGAACAGGTAGTCTCCGGGACCGAACTCGATCGCCTGATCGAGATTCTCGCCGACCATGAACTTGCCGTGGCCGCGCAAAACCAAGAGCGCGGATTCGCAGTTGAGGTGGACGTGTGCGCCGGAGGAGCAGCCGGGTTGGATGCTGGCGATCGCCAGGTGGATGCCGGTTGCACCGGTGAGCGATTCGGATACGCCCGCGATGCGCGTCATCTCGCCGGAGGAGACCTCGGTTTCGCGTTCGTTGGGGTGGATGATGCGGACTTCGGGCATGGTGCTGTCCTCGACAAATCTGCTTGTGTGGTGGAATGGCGATGTTATCACCGACCGCTCAGCGGGCCCCGGTCGGTTGACATCTTCTGGGGGCTTCGCTTAAGGTCATCTACGAAAACTGAATATGTGCCCCGGGGAGCTTGGGAAGCCAGGCTGAGAGGACAGCGCATTCGCTGTCGACCCTGAACCTGATCTGGATAATGCCAGCGGAGGGAGTGGAGATTCCGAACTTCGTTAGCCGCCCAGATGGGCGGCTTTCTTGTTGTCGAGACAAGCCGCCCGGCCCTGGGAGATCGAACAGGAGGCCTGTGGTGAAGAGATCAGTAGCAATGGTCGTATCCATCTTGGTAATGGTCGTTGCGGCGGCTTGTGGCAGCGATGACGAGGACCGCGAACTGGTCATCATGACGCACGACAGCTTCGACATCAGCGAAGAGGTGATCCAGGCATTCGAAGAGGCGAACGATGCCACGGTCGTCATTCAGAAGGCTGGCGATGCTGGACAGGCGTTGGTGCGCGCGATACTCGAGAAGGGCAACCCGTCGGCCGATCTGCTATACGGCATCGATAATACCTACCTGGGACGAGCACTCGACCAGGAGATATTCTCCGTATACAAATCCAACATGCTGGGGAACGTGCCCGCTCAGTTCAGGCTTGACCCGACGAACCATGTGACGCCGATCGACTACGGGTACGTCAATCTGAACTATGACATCGCGGCGTTGGACGCCGCAGGCATGAGTCCGCCAACCACGTTGGAACAGCTAACGACGGCGGAGTGGAAGGGCAAGCTGGTCGTCGAGAATCCGGCTACGTCGTCGCCAGGCTTGGCGTTCCTGATCTCGACCGTCGCCTACTTCGGGGAGGACGACGATTACGATTACCTCGATTTCTGGCGCGACCTTCGGTCAAACGACGTGCTCGTGAAGGACGGCTGGAGTGACGCTTATTACGCTGACTTCACGAAGTATGGTGGGGACCGGCCGCTGGTGGTGAGCTACGCGACGAGTCCGGCCGCTGAGTTCTTGTTCTCCGAAACGCCGATCGAAGTGCCGCCGACGGGGAACATCCTGATCGATCAGGCCTCGTTCCTTCAGATCGAAGGCATCGGCATACTCAAGGGCGCGAACAGCAAAGAGCTTGCCAAGAAGTTCATCGACTACGCTCTGGACATCGCGTTCCAGGAAGACTTCCCGGACAAAATGTTCGTGTATCCGGTGAACAGCAATGCGCAGACGCCTGACTTCTTCAGGTTCGCCGAGGAGCCCACGTCGCCCGCGGACATCGGGCCGATCGAGATAGGCGAGAAACGCGAGGGGTGGATACAGGCCTGGACCGAGGTGGTACTGCGTTGATCTTGACGGCTGACGATTCGGGGTGCGCTGGCGCATGACAGCAAAACGCCTTCTGGTGTTCGGGCCGCTGGCGTACCTCGCCCTCTTCTTCCTGTATCCCTTGCTGGCCATCCTCGGCAGGAGTTTCGAGGGCGGGGCGCTCAGCCTCGAGCCGTTCAGGGCGCTGCTCGGCGACTCGTACTACCTGGGCAGGATCTGGTTCACAATCATGCAGGCGACGGTATCGACGGTGGTGACGTTGGCCGTCGGGCTGCCTGGCGCATACCTGTTCGCGAAACATGATTTCCCAGGTAAGACCGTGCTGAAGGCGTTGACCACGCTGCCGTTCATCATGCCGACAATCGTGGTCGCGATGGGCTTTGTAGCGCTGCTTGGCCCGCAGGGGCTGGTGAATTCGGCACTGATGAACCTGTTTGGGCTCGACAGTCCGCCGCTCCGCGTGACCAACACGCTGGCGATCATCTTCATGGCGCACGCGTTCTACAACTACGCCATCGTCGTCAGGATCGTGTCGGCGTTCTGGGGCAATCTGACTCCGCGGTTCGAGGAGAGCGCCATGATGCTTGGCGCCGGCCGCGTTCAGATCTTCATGCGCGTGACGTTGCCACTACTGCTGCCCGCGATCACGTCGGCGGCTGTGTTGGTCTTCGCGTTCTCGTTCACCTCGTTCGGCGTCGTGCTGATACTGGGCGGTCCGCAGTTCGCGACGATGGAGGTCGCGATCTACGACCTGACGGTAACGCTGTTCCGGCTCGAGCTTGCGGGTGCGCTCTCGGTGTTGCAGATGATATTCACTTACGCCTTCCTGCTCGTGTACACGAGGTTCCAGCAGCGCGCCGCGGTCCCGATTGGGCTGGTCCCGCAGGAAGTGGTCGTGGGACGCAAGCGGCGCGGGAGGGAAACAGCGTTAGTCATCGCCATCGTGGCGGCGTTGCTGGTGCTCCTTTCGCCGCTGCTCGCACTCGTGGAGCGGGCC
>JAPULC010000074.1 GCA_027295305.1 Gammaproteobacteria bacterium | reverse complement strand
CGATGTCGGTGGAAACGAGCGGCGCTGCCGTGCGCCAGGCATGTGCGCAAGCGCGGCGCATCCTGATCTCGAAGGCATCCGAGGCGCTCGGCGTCGATGCGGCGAGCCTGGCAGTGGAGGATGGCCAGATCACCGGGCCGGGTGCAAACCGCAGCGTCAGCTACTCGGACTTGATGGGTGGCGAGGTATTCGAAATCGAAGTCGAAGAGAGGGTGGCGGAAAAGCCGGCGCACCTTTATCGCTACGTTGGGACCGGCATGACACGGGTGGACCTGCCCGGCAAAGTGCGTGGCGATCCGAGCTTCGTTCACGATCTCGAACGTGAAGGCATGCTCCACGCGCGAATGGTGCGCGGACCCGGACTCAACTATGTGCTGGAGTCCATCGACGAGGAGGCCATTCGTGGACTCAGCGGGATTCGCGAGCTCGTGAGAGACGGTGATTTCGTCGCTGTGCTTGCCGCTCGCGAGGAAGATGCCGTGCAGGTTGCCGGGCAGGCCCAGGCGCATCTGAGTTGGCGGCGCACGCACGAGCTCCCGACGGAGCCCTTGCACGATTACCTGAAGGCGTCTGAAACACAGGCGTTGCTGGTGGTCGATGGTGCCCCGAGCGATGAGCCAGTGCCGGAAGAGGACCTGCCGGGGGACGCGGAAGTTTCACTTCGCGCCACCTACAAGCGCCCCTATCACATGCACGCATCCCTCGGGCCATCGGCAGCCATGGCGCTGTTCGATGAAGCGCGTTTGAGCCTCTGGAGTCAGAGCCAGGGAGTGGAGCTCTTGAAGCTCTCGGTGGCTCAGGCGCTCAGGATGCCGGCGGAGAACATCGACGCCATCCATGTGGAAGGCGCGGGTTGTTACGGTCACAACGGCGCCGATGATGTGGCCATGGATGCGGCGTTGGTTGCGCGGCAGGTGCCGGGCACACCGGTGCTCATGAAATGGACGCGAAGGGATGAACATCTGTTCGAGCCCTATGCGCCAGCCATGCGTCTCGAGCTCGCCGCGGCCCTCGATGCCGAAGGACGGATCAGTCACTGGAGCCATGACGTCTGGAGCTTCACCCACGGTGGCCGCCCGCGCCCAGGCGGTGACGCGGTGGGATTGATTGCGGCGTGGCAGATGGCGGATCCGCATCCGCGTCCGCAACCGCGACCCGCGCGCGGTCCTCACGTGGGTATTCATCGCAACGCCGATCCGCTGTATGCGTTCCCGAGCCGGCGGGTGGTGAAGCGTTTCGTTCAGGACAGTCCGCTCAGAACGTCCTCCACTCGGGGTCTGGGCGCGTATGGCAATGTGTTTGCGATTGAGTCCTTCATGGACGAGATGGCACATCTTGCCCATGCCGATCCGGCGCAGTTTCGACTCGCGCATCTGACGGACGAACGGGCATCGGCGGTGATTCGTCGGGTGATGGATGCGGCCGGCGCGCGCGGGAATGTGTCGGATCCGTGGCGGCTCGGTCGCGGGCTTGCGTTCGCGCAATACAAGAATCGTCAGACCTATGCCGCCATCGTCGTCGAGCTTTGCGTCAATCAGGAGTCGGCAGCGCTCCGGCTGTTGCGGACCTGGATCGCTGCAGACGCAGGCTGTGTGATCGATCCGGATGGGCTTGCGAATCAGCTCGAGGGGGGCTTCATCCAGGCTGCGAGCTGGACCTTGAAGGAAGGGGTCACATTCGATGCCGACGGGGTGACGAGTGTCGATTGGGAGAGTTATCCGATCTTGCGCTTCGACGAGGTGCCGGAGGTGGAGACAGTGCTGATCGACCGCCCCCAGGAGCGAGCGCTGGGCGCGGGTGAAGCCACTCAAGGTCCCACGGGCGCCGCCATCGCCAATGCGATCTTCGACGCCATCGGCGCTCGCGTGCGCGACATTCCCATCACCCCGGAGCGAATCCGCGAAGCTGCGGCAGTCTAGCGTCGAGCTAGACGGGGTCTGACCCCTTTTACTCACATTGCACGTACCCTCTGACCACCCCTATTCAGCACCGCGTTCGGGTCGCAGGGCTACAGCAATGCAACGAGAGAGGTCAGACCCCTATTTCAGGGTGAGCAATCGCGCAGTTGGCAATGACCTGGCTGAAATAGGTGTCAGACCCCTTGCTAGCGGGGCACCACGTTGACAATACCTCCGCTTTCCGTCGCAATGAGGCCGTCATAACCGAGGTATCCGACATGGCGGAGCAGACTGAGAGCCGCATCAACTTTGCGGACTTCATGGTCAAGCTGCGACGCGGCGAGACACGGCTGAACGATCTTCCCGACGAAGCGGTGGATCGCCTCTGCCAGATGTACAAGACCACGAAGGAGAAGCTTCAGGCCCGATTCGATGAGGGGCTGAAGCGTGAGAAGAACTCCCCCACCGCCGGCAAGAAAGCGCCGGATTTCAATCTCGAAAAGCTCGACGCGAAGGGTAAGCGCACCGGAGAGTTAGTCCGGCTGTCCGACAATCTCGACAAGCCCGTGGGGCTCATCTTCGGCAGCTATACCTGACCCCCTTTTCGTTATCAGGCCGTGCGCCTGAACGAGATCTACCAGAGCTTGAAGGACGAGATCAATTTCTACTGCGTCTACATTCGCGAGGCGCATCCGGAAGACGGCTGGCAGCTGCCGCACAATCTGAAGGACGAAGTGGTCTTCTACCAGCCCAAGAACCTCGAGGAACGAGCCGACGTGGCGCAGGCCTGCGTATTGGGGATGGATCTGAAGATGCCCACGTTGCTGGACGACATGGACGATACGACCGACGTCGCGTACGCGGCGTTGCCCGAACGTCTGTACGTGATCGACACCGATGGCACCGTGACCTATCAGGGCGGACCCGGACCCTTCGGGTTCGACGTGGATGCCTGGCTCGCGGCGTTGAAAGCGATTTGAGCTTTCAACTTGGTGCCAGGCACGGTGTGCGTGGCACCACCTTCTCGCAGGTCCGTGGAAGCCGCGAAATCGTGCCTGGCACCACCTTCCCGCGCGATGTCGACAGTGCCAGGA
>JAPULC010000073.1 GCA_027295305.1 Gammaproteobacteria bacterium | reverse complement strand
AGCCTCGGCAGCCCACTCTGCCGAGATTTCCACTCCCACGCCGCGGCAACTCCAACGATGGATGATGCGTCGCAGGATCTCGCCCTTGCCACACGCCATGTCGAGCACGTGCGCGTCTTCGGAGAGGTCGAGCAGCCCGATCAGCTCGTCAACCTTCGCTTCGCTCAACGGATTGCAGAAGAGATGGTTCTTGTGGCCGATCGTGAAATATTTCCATCGATCCACGTGGCGCTCCTCGATCAAACGCGCTTCGGGCGCGGGTCATCCAACCGCTGCGCGAAAGTATAGAGGAACTTCCCGCCTTCTTTACCTCTATGGCGCGCGAAGCTCGAGCAGCTCGTCGAGGTAGAGAATTTTCGTCGCCTGTACCAGCACCGCCTCGAGCTCGGACGCATCGGCGCCATACTGCGTCGCTAGTGCGCTCGTGATTTCCCCGATCGATCGGCTGCCGTCCGCGTTCTTGCACAGTGCCCCCACGATGTCGCTGCACGGGACGTCGTCCCTGCCTTGAATGCGAAGCGCGAGGCCCCACTCGAACGTGCCGTTCGAGAGCACCGCCGTTCGCTCCAGCGAGACACCTGAGGACATCTCGGGAATCAGAGCGAGCGGGTCGTCTCGCGATTCGACAAATTGCTTTCGCGCTGCCCGTTCGCGCTCGGTGGCTTCGAGGCTGTTGGCGAATTCCCCCGGCAGCGCACCCTTCGATAACACCGAACGCTCATAGCCCTGCGGTGCCTGCCCCGACACCGCATGCACGAACGCCTCGCGTGGAGTGAATCGTTCTTCCCCATCGACGAGTCGTCGCGCCTCCCAGAAATAGCTCTCCACCGTACGGTTGCCGGAGTAGAAGAGCTTCGCAAGCTGATGAAAGTGTCGATACTGAGTCCGATAGAGATTGCCATAAGTCTCGGCAGCTGCATTCGCAATGGTCGCATCACGCAACGCAGCGTCCACGTATGCCGCGGCAAGATACGCGGCGCTCACTGCAAGATGCACGCCCGTGGAGAACAGTGGATCCACAAAGCACGCCGCATCACCGACCAGCACATAGCCGGTGCCCACGAATCGCTTTGCGCAATAGGACCAGTCGCGCACGGCGATGGGCCCCTTTGTGAGCTTTGCCGGTGCGAGGAGCGCGCGCGTGCGATCCGTCGCCGCGATCTGTGCTTCGAAGAATGCCTCGAGACCCTGCTGACGAATGACTCGCGCCCCGAAATCTCGATCGACCACAGTGCCCACGCTCGCGAGTCCGTTGTGTAACGGAATCGTCCACAGCCAGCCGTGCTCGTACGATTCCAGGAATATGTTGCCCTGGTCGGGCGACTCGAGTTGCTGCGCGCCTTCGAAATAGCCATAGACCGCGAGATTGCGGAAAAAATCGTCCCACTCACGAAGTTCGAATTGGCGCGCGAGCAGCGCCGCCTGCCCCGATGCGTCGACGACGATACGCGCGTTCAGCTGTCGGGTTTCGACACCACCGTGAGAAAAGATGACCCCACGCACGGCGTCGTCTTCCAGAACCACCTTTCGAACCGCGGCCCCTTGGAGAACTTCGGCGCCCTGGTGCTCGGCATGCTCGAGCAGAATCTCATCGAAACGCGGCCGCCACACCTGATAGGCGTGCGGATAGGTCTTGTTGGTCTCTTTGAAATACCAGCTCCAGGGCTCTCCGTGGTTGCCCCAGACCATGGTCGCCCCCCACTTCTTGACGAAACCCTCGGCTTCGATGGCGGGCAGTACGCCGATCTCGTCCAGCACCTGCAAAGTCGCTGGCAGGAGTGATTCGCCGACGTGCTCGCGTGGGAACGTTTCGCGCTCCAACACCACCACGGAGAAGCCGCGCTTCGCCAACAACGTTGCAGTGGTGCTTCCCGCGGGACCGCCGCCGATGACGACAACATCGACGGCCGAGGAGGACATCAGTCGTCAGCGACTTCGGATTTCGCTTCCGGCTTGCGAGGCTCCTTCGGTCCTTCGATGGGTTGGTTCGTCATGGGATCGACCTCGAACGGTCCGTTGAGATCGAGCTCTTTGCCTATCTCGCGCACCGCAGGAATCACCTCGGCCCCCATGAGTCGCAGCGAGCGCATGGAGTCCTCGTGCGTCATCGCGCCATCGCCATCCCAGAAGAAGATGGTTCCCGGGCGAATGGTCTCCAACACGCGACGTATCTTTGGAATGACGCTGTCGGGGGTGCCCGAGATGATGCTCAATTTCTCCGTCAACTGCCGGTAGACGTCGGGCTTTTTCTCTGGGGCTCGAGCTTGGTCGCCGCGATCCTTCATCGCTTTATCGTGCTGCTCCTCGCGCCCGCGCGCCCGCGCGGCGGCAAAGCTTCGCACCGTGGGCAGAAGATTGGTGCGCGAGGTGAGGCCTGGCAGGTTCTGCATGAAGCCGCGCACGTTGCCCTGATTGCCTTCGAGGAACGGATTGCTCGGCCCCTGCACGAATTTGCGCCCGACCGCTTCGGCGAGCTCCTCGGTTTCGTCCACGTGCACCTTGAACAGGTATCCACGATGCTGCGTACCCGCCTCGTAGCCCTCCTCCTTCGCCACCTCGTCGTAGTATTCGTAGGACTCCCTCGTGGGCTCGAGCTCGGTGGCCAGCATCAGATAGGGATATCGATGCTTGGCCGCCCAGGTGACGGTGTTACGGCTCATGACGCCGGGAATCCATATCTGAGGATGTGGATCCTGATACGGGCGCGACCAGGGATTGACGTAGCGATACTGGTAATGCTCACCTTCCCAGCGGAAGGGTCCCGGTCGCGTCCAGGCTTCGATGATGAAATCGTGGGCTTCCTGGAAACGCTCCCAGTTAAAGCCCGGCACGGCATTGTGAGCGATGCTCTCGCGTCCGGTGCCACGCACCCATCCCGTGACGAGACGGCCACGCGAGATCATATCGATTTCCGCCAGCTCCTCGGCAAGCCACAGCGGATCGTCCCAGATCGGCAGAATGTTCCCCAACAGCACGATCTTGGCGCGCGAGGTGGTGCGTGCGAGGATCGCCGCCTCGAGATTCATCGCTCCGCCCATGCAGAAAGGCGTGGAGTGATGCTCGTTCAGCATCAGGCCGTCGAAGCCCATCTCCTCCGCATAGACCTTCTCGTCGAGATAGCGGTTATAAAGTTCCGCCCCGAGCCGAGGATCGTAGGACGCATTGGACATCGCGAGGTCGGTAATGCTGCGCCCCGTCGCACCGAAGTACCCCGAACTGGGATCCTGGTAGGGCCGTTCGGTGAAGTGACCTATGAACATCTGCTCTCCCCTTGATTAGTCCAGAAATTCGCTGTCCGGGCCGGGCCGCGAAGGCGAATTTCTTCCCACGCTGCGGCGAAGTAAATTCGCCTTCATCTTGGTGGTGTCCCAAGGACACCACCGCGCTCCCAAACCCTTGCTTTTGCTGCGTGCTCTTCCTTAAGAGAGTCCGCAAAGAGCAGGTTTTGCTAACGGCAGCCATACGGCTGCCGCGGCATCCATGCCCCGGCGCGCTAATTCGAGCCACAATGTTACGCATTCTGGACAGAGACGTTAACGGCGTGTGCCTTGATCAGATCGGCGACGCGCTCGGGTTCTTCCATCTCCACGGCATGACCTCCACCGGCAACGGTCTCCAGGCGCGCGCCGGGTATCAGACTCTCGTAGCGACGTCCGCATTCCAACGGCACCACACCGTCGCGCTCGCCCCAGATGATCAGCGTCGACACGCCGAGGTCCTCCAACAGGGGCGCGATTCTGCGGTTGAACATTTACGGTTTCCATGTCACGCGCGCCGTCATCTCACTCGAGAAATACCACAGTTCACGCAGCTCCTTCTCCGGTTCGCCGATGATGTCGTT
>JAPULC010000072.1 GCA_027295305.1 Gammaproteobacteria bacterium | reverse complement strand
TTCAACTGGTTCGATCCGTACTTTACGGTGGACGGTGTCAGCCGCGGATACAGCGCATTTTTCAGGAAGACGGATTACGACGAGGCAAACATCGCGACGTACTCGACGGATGCTTTCGGCTCGAGCATCAACTGGGGCTTTCCGATCTCCGAGAGCGAGCGGCTCGGATTTGGCTTCGGTTTCGATCACACGGACATTACGGCAGGTGTGTTTCCCGCATTGGAGATTCGTGAATTTCTCGCCGACGAAGGTAACAAATTTCTCAACTTCAAGCTGATGGGCTCCTGGCAGAGCTCCTCTTTGAACAGGGGCCTATTTGCCACTGCGGGTATATCGCAGAATTTCTCGATCGAGCTCGCGGTCCCCGGGAGCGATCTGCAATTCTACAAAGCGACGTACAACGGGCAGATGCTCATTCCGTTGAGCCAGTCTCTTACGTTGCGCATGCGCACCCAGCTGGGCTACGGAAATGCGTACGGACAGGACGATACATTACCGTTCTACGAGCACTTCTTCGCGGGTGGCTTCGGTTCGGTGAGAGGCTACGATGTCAACAGCCTAGGGCCGAGAACCACCCCCGATCCCATCGATCCATTCGTGGATCGTTTCGGCGACCCCTATGGCGGGAACACGCTGATCGAAGCGAGCGTCGAGTTGTTGTTCCCGGTGCCTTTCCTCGAGGATCAGAGCTCGATCCGCCCGGCCGTGTTCTTCGACGCAGGTAACGTCTTCAATACCAACTGTCCCCAAGTCAGCCGGATCTGCACCGACCTCGACTTCACCGAGATCCGTTATGCCTACGGCGTCGGTCTTACCTGGCTTTCGGCTTTCGGGCCGCTGACGTTCGCGATCGCCTGGCCCATCAACGATGGTCCGATCGACGACACGCAGTTCTTCAGCTTCGAGATGGGCCAGAGTTTCTGAATCCCGTAAAACATGTACAATTCTCCGCCTTGTGGGCGGTTGCCAGTAGGAGAGTTCGCGGTGGTAAGAAAATTGAAGCTCCTGTTTTCCAGTTTTTTGATCTTTCTCGTGCCCGGGTCGGCATTGGCGGAGCTCAATGTCGCGCTGCTCGACCTCGAGAGGGCGGTATTCGAGACCTCACGCGGTGAGAAATTCATCGGGCGGCTCGGCGACGACCTCTCGCCGCAACGAGCTGAAGCGGAGAATCTCGCGAAGGAGATTCGAAAGCTGCAGGAAGAGTACCGCGTCAACGAAGCGGTGATGGGCCAGAAGCAGAAGCTCGACATTGAAAGACGAATCGCCGATCTGACGACCGACCTTCAGGCCATTCAGCAAAAATTCCAGCGTGAGCGCCAGTTGCGAATGAACGACTTCGCACAGGACATGTTGCCACGGGCGCGTGAGGTCATCGACGATCTCATCGAGATCGAAGGCTACGACATGGTCATGTTGCGAAGTGCCCAGGCGCAGATTTTCTATTACGTCAATCCGCGCCACGACATCACACGCAAGGTTACGGAAAGACTAAACGACGCCGAGTAGCCGCGGAAGCCCATTAGCGGTCGAAGCCCCATGTCCAAGCAGGCGTTCACGGTGCGGCGGCTCGCGGCACACGTGGGTGCGCGCTTCGTGGGGAATGGCGAGCTGGAGATCACCGGTCTTGGTTCGCTCGAGCGTGCCGCCCCGGGTGAGCTATCGCATCTTTCGAGCGCCTCCTATCGTCGATTTCTGCGCGATACCAATGCCGGTGCAGTGCTGTTGCGCGAAGCCGATCTCGCGACGTGTCCGTGTACCGCGCTGGTTGTTGCGAATCCGTATCACGCCTTTGCGCGGCTGTCAGCATGGTTCGATGAAGGCGACAGCGATGTGCCAGGTGTTCACGCCACCGCGTCAGTCAGTGAGGGTGCGAGCCTCGGCGCAAACGTCAGTATTGGTCCAGGGGCGGTCATCGAAGGGGACGCCTGCCTGGGCGCTGGCGCCAAAGTCGGCGCCCTGAGTTTCGTTGGTGCGGGGGTCGTGCTCGGCGATCGGGTTCGTTTGTGGCCGAACGTCACCGTTTATCACGGAGTCTCCATCGGCGCCGACTCGAGCGTTCATAGCGGTGCGGTGATCGGCTCCGATGGTTTCGGCTATGCCCCGGACGAACATGGACGACTCGAGAAGATCGCTCAGATCGGTTCCGTGCGCGTTGGATGCAACGTAGAGATCGGCGCCAACACGACCATCGACCGAGGCGCCATCGATGACACGGTCATTGGCGATGGTGTTAAGATCGACAACCAAGTGCAGATCGGGCACAACGTAGAAATCGGGGACCACACCGTCATCTGCGGCTGTGTGGGCATTGTGGGGAGCACTCGGATCGGGAAGCATTGCGTGCTCGCGGGAGGAGTTGGCGTCGGCGGCGACGGGCCCATTGAGCTTGCCGATCACGTTGTCGTATCGGGCATGACGCACGTGTCGCGATCCATCGATCGCGCCGGACAGTACTCTTCGGGCACATTGCATTCCCCCAGCCTTCAGTGGAAGCGCAACGCATTGCGCTTCCTGCAGCTCGATCAGATCGTCCGGCGATTGAAGCGAGTGGAGAAGACACTCGAGAAGCAAGCACGGGGAAGTGGGCAATGATGGACATCCAGGAGATCTTGGAATACCTGCCTCATCGCTACCCGTTCCTGCTGGTCGACAAGGTGACGCGACTCGAGCTCGGTAATTCAATTGCGGGAATCAAGAACGTCACGATCAACGAGCCGTTCTTCGAGGGACATTTCCCGGGTCATCCGGTCATGCCCGGAGTGCTCATCGTAGAAGCGATGGCGCAACTCTCGGGCATCCTCGCATTCAAGACGCGTGAGCGACGCCCCGCCGATGGATCCATCTACTATCTCGCCGGCACCGACGACACTCGCTTCAAGCGTCCTGTGCGCCCTGGCGATCAGCTCGTCATGGAGGCGGAGTTCACGGCGAATCGGCGCCACGTGATGAAATTTTTCTGCAGGGCTTTCGTCGATGGCGAGCTCGCATGCCGGTCGTCGATCCTGTGCGTAGAAAAGGAGCTCGAGCGTTGATCGATCCTCGAGCGATCATCGACCCGAGCGCGAGGATCTCAGACGATGTGGAGATCGGCCCGTGGACCATAGTCGGCCCGGACGTCGAGATAGGCGACGGCTGCTCGATTGCATCGCATGTCGTTCTGAATGGACCTACCCGACTGGGCCGCAACAATCGCATCTTTCAGTTTGCCACCGTTGGCGACGCGACGCCGGCCGTTGTGTACAAAGGGGAACCGACGTGGCTCGTCGTCGGGGACAACAACATCATTCGCGAAGGCGTTACGATTCATCGCGGCACGATCCAGGACAAGGGAAAAACCATCATCGGCAATGACAACCTGCTGATGGCGTATGTGCACGTAGCTCACGATTGCGTTGTGGGCGATCACGTGATCATGGCCAACAACGCCGGGCTGGGGGGTCACGTTGAGGTCGGCGACTGGGCCAACTTTGGTGGTTTTGCGGAGGTGCCGCCACGTCGCTCGATCGGAGCTCACGCCATGATCGGCGGCATGAGCCTCGTCTTGAAAGACGTGCCGGCATTCGTGAGCGTGAGCGGCAATCCAGCCTCGGCCGTCGGCATCAACGTCATAGGACTCAAGCGGCGTGGATACTCCGATGAGGTCATCCGCACTTTGAAGGAAGCGTACCGGATGGTATATCGAAGCGGACTGAGCCTCGAGCAAGCCATCGAACGTTTGCGCGGTTGCGCCGAGCAGTGTTCGGAGGTACAAGCGTTCGTCGAATCCATCGCCAGGTCCAGCGTAGGAATCGTGCGTGGACGCAAGGGAGCCGAGCGCGAGTAGACGACCCTCTCTTCGGTTCGGCCTGGTGGCTGGGGAGGCCTCGGGAGACATCCTGGGCGCCGGCTTGATCGAGGCCATTCGCGCGCGCTGTCCCGATGCGGTCTTTGAAGGCATCGGCGGCGAGCTGATGCAGGCTGCCGGCCTCGAGAGCTGGTATCCGTTGGAAACGCTTGCGGTCAATGGGTTCATCGATCCGATAAAGCGCCTACCCAAGCTCGTGGAGATCTATCTGACGTTGCGCCGGCGATTGCTCAGCGAGCGACCGGACGTCTTCATCGGGGTGGACTTCAACGTGTTCAATCTCATCGTCGAGAGGGCACTGCATGATCGCGGTGTACGCACTGCGCATTACGTCAGCCCGTCGGTGTATGCGTGGCGTCGTGCGCGTCTTCGGCGCATTGCGAAGGCGGTGGATCTGATGCTGACGCTGTTTCCATTCGAGGCGCCACTGTACGCAAAGCGAGGCGTGCGCGCGGTTTTCGTCGGACATCCGCTTGCCGACGAGATTGCGGTGGATATTTCGCGCAGCTCCGCGCGGCGGGTGTTCGACATTCCAGACGAGGACACTGTCATCGCGTTGCTGCCCGGCAGTCGGATGGGAGAGATTCGCCTGATGGCGCAAATATTTCTCGACGCGGCGGTCATCATTTCGCGCGAGCTTGGTGCGTGTCGTTTCCTGGTGCCGTGTGTCAGCGACGAAATTCGCTCGCGTATCGAAGCACTGATCGACGCGGGGGGTACAGCTCTGGACATTCGTGTGCTACAAGGCCAGTCGCGCGACGCACTGGCAGCTTGCGACGGCGCTATCGTCAAGTCCGGTACTGGCACCCTGGAGGCCATGCTCATCAACCGGCCGATGGTCGTAGCCTATCGCCTCGGTCTGGTGAGCTATCACATCGTCAAGCGCATGATTCATACACCGTTCGTGGCGTTGCCCAATATCCTCGCGAATCGCGCAATCGTTCCGGAGTTGCTTCAGGACGAGATGACGCCCGAGGCCCTGGCCGCCGCCCTGCTGCGCGAGATGCGCGAGGGTTCCGACGGAATCCGCGGGGCCCTGTTCTGCGGGCTCCACGAGGAACTCAGGCGCGGCGCTTCTGCGCGCGCGGCGGATGCAGTGCTCGAATTAGCGGGGGCAGCGCGTGGACCCTAGCCTGGAACTACCGTTCGATTACACGATGCCGGACCAGCGTCTCACGGCCGGTGTCGATGAGGTCGGGCGGGGACCGCTTGCGGGCCCAGTGGTGACCGCGGCGGTGATCCTCGATCCCGATCAGCCTATCGACGGGCTGCGTGATTCCAAAATGCTGAGCGCATCACAACGCAACAGCCTGGCGTTGGAGATCAGAGCCAAGGCGCGCGCATGGGCCGTCGGTCGCGCGGAGGTTGCGGAAATCGACCGCCTGAACATTCTGCAGGCGACCCTCGTCGCCATGCAGCGTGCCGTGCACGCACTCAGGCTTGCCCCCGAGCTGGTGCTCGTCGATGGCAATCAGCGACCACTCCTTGCATGCAGCACAGTGAGCGTGATCGACGGCGACGCAACCGTGGACGCGATCAGCGCAGCGTCGATACTCGCGAAAGTCGCGCGGGATCGAGAGATGATGTTCCTCGACGTCAGCTTTCCGGGTTATGGTTTCTCACGCCACAAAGGCTACGCGACGCGCGAGCATCTTGCCGCCCTGGATGTGCTCGGACCAAGCGCGATTCACCGAATGAGCTTTGCACCGGTCAGGACGATGGAGATACTGCGTGACAAGGCGATAGAATTCCCATCAACCTCGCTGGATCTTTTCGACGCTCAAGCCTGATTCAATGGAGCCCTTCGTCCATCTTCGACTGCACTCCGAATATTCCCTGGTCGATGGTCTGATCAAGGTTGATCGACTTGCCCAGCGCGCCGCCGACCTCGGGATGCCTGCTGTAGCGCTCACCGATCGTGCCAATCTGTTCGCGCTGATCAAGTTCTATCGCGCATGCCAGGAGGCCGGCGTTAAACCGGTAGTCGGCTGCGAGGTGTGGGTGGAATCGCAACTCGCGCGCTTGGATCCCACGCGCATGGTGCTTCTCGTTCAGAGCGAGGCAGGCTACCGCAACCTCATCCGCCTGGTCTCGCGCGCCGCCATCGAGACGCATGGAGGTCCTTCCCTGATCAGGCGTGAGTGGCTGCGCGATGCGCACGAGGGACTCATCGCACTTTGCGGCGGACCCTACGGCGAGATCGGCACGGCACTGCAAGCGGGCAACTCGGACGCTGCCCGGGGGCTTCTCGAAGGTTGGATGCAGATTTTTCCGGAGCGGTTCTATCTCGAGGTCATGCGCACGGGTCGTGCAGGGGAGGAGGATCATCTTCACCAGGCCGTTGCGCTTGCCGCGGAATTCGCCTGTCCGGTTGTCGCCACCAACGACGTCTGCTTTCTCGATGCGGACGACTTCGAGGCGCATGAAACCCGGGTATGCATACACGAGGGGCGCAGGCTCGACGATCCGCGTCGACCGCGTCGCCACAGCCCCGAGCAATATCTCAAGAGCGGCGAGGACATGCAGGCGCTTTTCGCCGACTTGCCGGAAGCGCTCGAGAATTCCAGCGAGATTGCCAAGCGCTGTAGTCTGGAGCTGACCTTCGATCGGTATTTCCTGCCCCAATATCCGGCGCCGGATGGGAAGAGCCTGGACGATCTCCTCGTGCAGGCGGCAGGCGAGGGTCTGGACGAACGGCTTGCCTACGTCGCGCTCGAACCCGAGGGCCCATGCTCACTGCAAGCCTATCAGGAGCGGCTGGCCCACGAGCTCGGGATCATCAGCCAGATGGGCTATGCAGGTTATTTCCTCATCGTGATGGAGTTCATTCGATGGGCAAAGGACCACGGCATTCCCGTCGGTCCCGGACGTGGATCGGCGGCCGCTTCCCTGGTGGCGTACTCACTCGGCATTACCGGCATCGATCCCCTCGAATACGATTTGTTGTTCGAGCGTTTTCTCAATCCGGAGCGCGTTTCGCTCCCGGACATCGACGTGGATTTCTGCATGGATCGCCGCGACGAGGTGATTCAGCACGTCGCCGAGCTTTACGGTCACGACGCGGTATCTCAGATCGTGACTTTCGGCACCATGGCGGCCAAGGCGGTGGTTCGAGATGTGGCGCGGGTTCAGGGTAAACCTTACGGCCTCGCAGATCGGTTGGCGAAGCTGATTCCGTTTCAGGTAGGCATCACGCTTGCGAAGGCGCTGGAGCAGTCTGAGGAGCTGCGCCAGTTCATCGACGACGACGAAGACTCCGGCGAGATCATGGAGATGGCGTTCAAGCTCGAGGGCACCGTTCGCAACATGGGGAAACATGCGGGTGGCGTGGTGATCGCACCGACGAAGCTCACCGATCTCGTGCCCGTGATCGCCACTGAGACCGGCGGCACGATGACGCAGTTCGACATGGTGGACGTCGAGGCCGCGGGCCTCGTGAAGTTCGACTTTCTAGGACTCAAGACCCTCACCGTCATCGACTGGGCCGTCAATTCCATCAACGAAGGGCGCGGCTTTCCATCGCCAGAGGCGCAGCGCGAGAAGCTCGACATCGATCGAATTCCCCTCGACGACGCAGCGGTGTTCGAGGGATTGAAGAAGGGCGAGACGACGGCTGTGTTCCAGTTGGAGTCACGCGGAATGAGGGATCTCATCCGAAAGCTGTTGCCGGACGGCTTCGAAGACATCATCGCGTTGGTCGCGCTGTTCCGCCCCGGGCCGCTGCAGTCCGGAATGGTGGACGACTTCATTGACCGAAAGCACGGGCGTTCCCGAGTCAGCTATCTACATCCGGAGCTCGAGCCGGTGCTGCGCAATACCTACGGCGTGATCCTGTACCAGGAGCAGGTGATGCAGGTCGCACAGGCCCTCGCGGGGTTCACGCTCGGTCGTGCGGACCTCTTGCGCCAAGCCATGGGAAAGAAGAAACCCGAGGAAATGGCGCTGCAGCGCGAAGCGTTCGTGACCGGCGCCGTCGCTCATGGCTTGGAGGAGAGCAGCGCTGCACACATCTTCGACTTGATGGAGAAATTCGCCGGTTACGGTTTTCCGAAACCCCACGCCACCGCCTATGCGCTTGTGGCCTATCAGACCGCTTGGCTCAAGACCCGATATCCAGCGCAGTTCATGGCCGCCGCGATGTCGGCGGAGATGCAGCAGACCGACAAGGTGGTGACGTTGATCGATGAATGCAGGGCCATGGGACAGACCGTGCGCCCGCCTGACGTGAATCACGGACTCTATCGATTCACGGTCGACGACGGCGACATCGTCTACGGTCTCGGCGCCATCAAGGGTCTGGGGGAGGGTCCCGTGGAGGCCTTGGTCGATGCTCGCGAGGCGGACGGCGCCTTTTGCGATCTGTTCGACTTCTGTGAGCGCACCGACCCGCGCAAGCTCAACAAACGCGCCCTCGAGGCGTTGATCCACGCAGGCGCGCTGGATTGCCTCGCCGAAGCGGACAATGTCGATTACGCGCGCGCAAGACTTCTGGCGGAGATGGGCGATGCGCTGCGACAGGCGGAGCAGACGGCACGCAATCAGGCCCTCGGGATGCGAGACCTCTTCGGGGAGGTGGTGTCTCCGAAGGATGGGTCGGCGCAGGTCGTTCGCCCTGTGCGTTCGCTCAAACGAAGTGAACGCCTCGCTGCCGAGCGCGACACCCTCGGGATCTATATCACGGGCCATCCCCTCGACGATTACCTCCAGGAGCTGCGGGAGTTCGCTCCGGTGGGCATCCGCGATTTGAAGGCCACGAGCAACACGCAGACCGTGGGGGGGCTCGTGATGAGCGTGCGCAACATGCGTTCGCGACGTGGGGAAAACCTGTCGTTCCTACAGCTCGATGATGCCAGTGGCCGCATGGAAGTGTCCGTGTTCCCGGACGTGCTGGCGACTTGCCGGGGCAGTCTCGAGAACGATGAGATCATCGTCGTCCAGGGTGAGGTCTCGATGGACGACTTCACGGGGGAGCTTCGCATGCGCGCGGAAGCCGTATTTCCGCTCGTGGAAGCGCGTCAGCGCTTTGCGCAGGGCCTGGTGATCAGCGTGTGCGGTGACCATCTCGATGAGGATTTCTGCGCACGACTCCATTCACTGCTTGCACCGCATCGCGCCAGCGGCTGTCGCGTGGCATTGGACTATCGCGGTGAGAGCGCACGTGCCCGGGTCTGGCTCGGAGACGAATGGCGCGTGCGGCCGAGCGACGATCTGCTGCTCGACCTTCGCGAATCCTTCGGGGACACGGAAGTCCGTCTGGCCTATTAGCCCGGATAATTCACGGGGGCGGCTCAATTCGTGCGAAGCCATCAAATGTTTGATAGCGCGATCTGTTGTTCACACAGGCTGTGCCTAAGATGCCTATCGCGGCCCTCGCTCAAGAAACCGGCCAGGTCATTTGCA
Organism: Gammaproteobacteria bacterium; assembly: GCA_027295305.1. Classification (GTDB taxonomy): domain Bacteria; phylum Pseudomonadota; class Gammaproteobacteria; order Pseudomonadales; family Azotimanducaceae; genus JAPULC01. The sequence goes on along the minus strand of JAPULC010000072.1, from coordinate 214 downwards.
CATGGCCTGGCGTTCGCGATCATCCGCCGGTCCCGGCCCCGCCATCTGCATATGGCGGGGCGTTCGCCTTGCGTGGAGCAAATGCTCCACGTACAGCGCACGGCTCACCCCCCGTGAATTGTCCGGGCAGGCCACCAGTGGACCACTACTAGATGACCTCGCGGATTCTCGAGACGTTGGGCTTGGCAATCTCCGAGTGCGGGTTGGATCGCTT
>JAPULC010000071.1 GCA_027295305.1 Gammaproteobacteria bacterium | reverse complement strand
ATACTCGAGAAATCCAACTCACCCGCATCGTGTTGCCGTCGCAGCAACAGATAGAGGCTTCGCGCGAGGGAACCCATGGGGGTGGTGGCTCGTACTTCGTCGGCTGCTTCCATGGCGAGTCCCAGATCCTTGATCATGAGGTCTACGAGGAATCCGCCCTGATAGCCCCGCGATGCCGGGACGCCATCCATCACCCCCGGATAGGGGTTGTATACGTTCAACGCCCAGTTTCCGCCTGAAGACTGCTTCATGATCTCCGAGAGCACCTCGGGCTTCAATCCATTGGCCACCCCCAGGGCCAAGGCCTCAGCGGTACCCGTCATCTGCACCGCGAGCAGCAGGTTGTTGCAGATCTTCGCCACCTGCCCATTGCCATGCGCACCGGCGTGGAGGATGTTCGCCCCCATCGTCGCGAGCAAGGGGCGTGCTCGCTCGAGTGGCTCGTCATCTCCGCCGACGATGAACGTCAAGCTTGCATTCTCGGCACCCGAGGTTCCCCCGGACACCGGTGCATCGAGCATCGGAATCCCACGCTCTTCTGCAGCCTTGGCGACCCGTCGCGACGTATCCGGCGCAATGGTGCTGCAATCGATGACCATCGCACCCTCGGCAACCGCCTCCAACAGGCGTCCTGGCTCGAGATAGAGGGCCTCCACGTGTTTGCTCGCGGGCAACATGCTAATGACGAATTCCGCACTCGCGATGGCAGCAATTGCAGAATCCGCTCGGGTTGCACCGGCGTCGACTGCCGGCTGCATACGCTGCGCGTCCAGGTCGAAAACACGCAGCTCGTACCCCGCTCGAATCAGATTGCGCGCCATGGGATCGCCCATGTTGCCGAGTCCAATGAATCCGATCTTCGTCATGATGTCTGTCTCTGCGTTGTCGCGGCCGTCGCCGGCGAGAGGTCCGACAACGGATTGACGCGCCAGGGGGGCTCGAAGTGCTCGAGCACCCACGTCCACGGCAGCTCCTCGAGGGATGCAAAGCGCCAGCGCGGTCGATTGTCCTTGTCGATGATCAATGCGCGAATCCCCTCGGCAAAATCGGTGTTGCGCGCACAGTGCGTGGCGATGACGAGCTCCAGACGCAAGCCCTGCTCGAGATCCAACTGACCGGCGCGCCGAATCTGCTCCACGATGATGCCGGCAGATGTAGGACAACCCCTCGAGAACGTCTCCAGACCCCGATCGATCCACGGGTGAGAGCCCGCCAATCCCCGAAGCGCGGATCCGATCTCGACGGGTTCGTCGCGATCGGCAAGCGCATCGCGGATGATATCGTCATGCGCGCGAATCTGACTCGCGGGCAAGGTCGCCACCCCAACCAACTCGTTCATTTGCTCGCCAATCAACTCGGCATCGCGAAGCGGTTGCGCAAGCCACTCGATTCGGGTCATTGCGTCCAACGCCGCGGACTTCTTCGCCTGAGCGATAAAGTGCGTCGCAAGGCCCAGCTCGATCGCATCACCTGCATTCATGTGGCTTGCGGTCAGCGCAAGAAACAACGCCTGGTGACGTGGCAAGTTGCCGAGCAGGTGCGTGGCTCCCGCATCCGGAAAGAGCCCGATGGTGATCTCCGGTATGGCTATGCGAGAGTTCTCGGTCACGATGCGGATCCCAGCCGCCGAGAATACGCCAAGCCCGCCCCCCATCACGACACCGCTGCCCCATGCGATCACCGGTTTGGGGTAAGTGTGCAGCTGGTGATCGAGGCGATACTCTGCCTCGAAGAACTCCTCGGCATACCCGCCCACGTTGCGCGCGTCTTCATTACCTCGAATCATGGAGCGGTATAGCGCCTGGATGTCACCACCCGCCGAAAACGCACGCTCTCCCGCGCCATCTATGAGCACGCACACCAGCTCCTCGTCCTCGCTCCAACGGTCGAGCTGAGTCGCGATGATCCCGATCATCTCGAGTGACAAAGAGTTCAGCGTTGCTTCCGAGTTGAGCGTCGCGAGACCGATCTTGTGCTGTGAAGACGTGCGCTGCTCACGGAACAGCACGGGGGAATTCACGTCGTTCAACGGCACGCTTGCCGGCGTCGTCATCGGTTCTTCCATGCCGGTTTACGTTTCTCCAGAAACGCGCTCACACCTTCGCTCTGGTCTTCGGTATCGAACAGCGCAACGAATTGTTCGCGCTCTGCAGTGTAAGCAGCGGCGATGTCGCCTCGTCGCGCGGCCTGAATCAACCGTTTGCAGGCGCTCACGGCTTTCGGAGACTGGTTCTCAACCTGTGACGCGAGCTCGAGGGCCCGCTCGAGCGAACCGCCCGCCTGCGTCACTTCCTCCACCAAGCCGATCTCTCGAGCTGTGTCGGCCGAGACTCTCTCACCGCACAGGATCATCCGCTTGGCCCAGCCCTCTCCCACGAGCCACGCGAGGTTCTGGGTGCCGCCGCCACAAGGCAAAAGGCCAACGCTCGCTTCAGGTAGTGCAAGCGCGGCGCCTACCTCAGCCACCCGGATGTCACACGCCAGCGCACACTCGAGGCCCCCGCCCATCGCGAAGCCGTTGATGGCGGCAATGCTGACGCCACGAAATCCTGAAAGAGTCTCGAATGTGCTGCCAAAGAGACGCGCCATGCGTACCGCCACGCCTCGATCACCGGAGGCGAACGCGTTGAGATCGGCACCAGCGGAGAAAAATCGATCCCCGTCCCCCGTGATCACCAGAGAGTAGATGTCATCGTCATCCTCGAGCGCATTCACCAGGGATTCCAGCGCCCTCAAATTGTCCTCGTCCCACGTGTTTGCGGGTGGGTTCGCGATGGTGATCACGACGGTGTGATCCCGTTGCTCCACCTTCAGCTTCTCGCTCGTGCTCGCGATCATCGAATCACCTCGTTCGCCCCTTCCATCAGCAATCGCCGGGATATGATTACCCGCATGATCTCGTTCGTGCCTTCGAGGATCTGATGGACCCTCGTATCTCGTACGTGCCGCTCGAGTGGATATTCCTTCATGTAGCCGTAGCCGCCGTGCAGTTGTAACGCCTCGTTCGCCACCTGAAATCCCATGTCGGTGGCGAATCGCTTTGCCATGGCGCTGTAAAGGCTCGCATTCGGGTCACCCTGGTCGAGCTTCCACGCGGCGAGATGCACCATCTGGCGCGCGGCTACGAGCTCCGTCAGCATGTCCGCAAGCTTGAACTGAACCGACTGAAAATCGGCAAGCGGCTGATCGAATTGACGCCGCTCCTGCACGTATCCGACCGCCTGATCGAGAGCTGCCTGCGCGGTTCCAAGAGAGCACGTGGCGATGTTGATCCGTCCACCGTCCAGTCCCTGCATCGCAATCCGGAACCCTTCGCCCTCCTTCCCCAGCCTGTGCGCAGCGGGAATCTCTACGTCCTCGAACGTGATGGCGCGCGTAGGCTGGCTGTTCCATCCCATCTTCTGCTCGTTGCGCCCATAGCTGATGCCGGGTGCATCGGCGGGCACGACGAAGCTCGAGATGCCGCTGGGGCCCGGCACGGGGCTGCCGTCGATGTCCACCCTCGCCATCACCACCAGCACATCGGTCGCACCTGCGCCGGAGATGAACACCTTGGTGCCGTTCAGTACGTATGTATTGCCGTGCTTGCGTGCAACACTTCGAAGCGAGGCGGCATCCGAGCCCGCTGTGGGCTCGGTCAGACAATACGAGGCGAGCTTTTCACCGGATATCAGACCCTCGGCGAACGCATCCTTCGCAAGTTGAGTCCCGAACGTTGCAATCATCCACAGCGCCATGTTGTGAATGGTCATGAACGCAGTGGTCGACGTGCAGCCGTGGGCGAGCTCTTCGATGACGAGCGACGAGTCGAGCCGACCGAGCCCGAGGCCGCCGTCGGCTCGAGGCGTGTAGAGGCTCATGAAGCCGACCTCCCCGGCCTTTTTCAACACATCCTTCGGAAACAGTTGCTCGGCGTCCCAACGAGCAGCATGAGGGGCAAGTTCACGCTTCGAGAACTCTCTCGCCGTCTGACGAAATGCTTCCTGTTCCTCGCTCAAGGCATAGTCCATTCGCAGATGCCCCTCACCTGAGGCCGATGGTCATGTTCGCGTCCGATGCAGGCCCCGCGTCGAACCAGCGCGCGATGACCGTCTTCGTCTCCGTAAAGAAACGCACTGCCTGCTTTCCGTATGCGTGCTGATCACCGTAGAACGAATCCCTCCAACCCGTGAACGAAAAGAACGGCAACGGCACCGGGATCGGCACGTTGATGCCCACCTGCCCGACGTCGATCTCGTGCTGAAACTTACGGGCGGCCCCGCCATTGGACGTGAAGATGGAGGTGCCGTTTCCGAAGGGATTGGCGTTGATCATCGCGATGGCATCCTCAAGGGATGCAACCTCCGCGGCAAGCAGAACCGGTCCAAAGATCTCCTCGGTGTAGATCGACATCTCGGGCGTGACCTTCGTGAAAAGCGTCGGGCCCACCCAATTGCCATTCGGATAGCCCTCGACGGTGCAATCGGAACCGTCGAGCTCGCAGCTCGCACCCTCTTCTTTTCCTCTCTGAATGAACGAGAGCACGCGGTCCCTGGCGGCGGGACTGATCTGAGGGCCGTAGTCGGCATCGGCGTCGTCCCACACCCCCGGCTTGACCGCCGCCAATGCATCGCGCACATCGGGAATCCACGCAGCCGCTTCGCCCACGAACAATGAGACGCTGATGGCCATGCAGCGCTGTCCTGCGGCGCCGCATGAAGCGCCGACGAGACTCGAGATCATCTGATCCTTGTTGGCGTCCGGGAGCACTACCATGTGATTTTTCGCACCCGCCATCGCCTGCACGCGCTTCAGATGCGATGTCGCCGTGCGATAAACGTGACGCGCAACCGGCACGGAGCCGACGAAGGAGACGGCCTTCACGTCGGGATGTGTGATCACCGCCTCCACCTGATCCTTGCCGCCGTGAATCACCTGCAACAAGCCGTCGGGCGCACCGGCTTCGGAAAACAGCTCGGCAAGTTTGTTCGGGGTCATTGGATCCTGCTCGGACGGCTTCAACACGAAGCTGTTGCCGCACGCAATCGCCATGGGAAACATCCACAACGGAATCATGGCGGGAAAGTTGAACGGCGTGATGCCCGCGCACACCCCCAGGGGTTGAAGGTAGCTGTAGGTGTCGATTCCCCCCGCGACGTTCTCGGCCGTCTCGCCCATCATCAGCGACGTAATCTGGGATGCCTGCTCCACCACCTCGATGCCACGCCACACATCGCCTTTCGCATCGGCAAACGTCTTGCCGGTCTCGCGCGAAAGGATGCGGGCCAGATCCTCCTGACGCGCTTTCAGAAGGTCCTGATATCGCAACATCAGGCGGCCACGTTCGGGCAGCGGCGTTTCGCGCCAGCTGAGATACGCGCTCTTCGCGTTTTCCACCGCCGTATCGACCTCGTCGGGCGTGGCATAGGGAACGTCGATCAAGACTTCCTGCGTCGCAGGATCCGTCACCGGAAGCACTTCATTGCTTTCGCTCTGAACGAACTTGCCACCAATGAACAACGGAAGCTTATCTGTCATGGTCAGGTCCTCATTCGACGTCGAACCAGTTGATGGGTGTTTTGCCCTGTGCTGCGAGATAGCGATTCGCCTGTGAGAAGTGACGGCAGCCGAAAAAACCACGATGCGCCGACAAAGGCGACGGATGCGGCGCTGAAAGCACCAGATGGCGATGACGATCGATGCTCGCCCCCTTCTTCTGGGCATAGCTTCCCCACAGCATGAACGCAATCCCCTCGCCGCGCTCGTTGAGCTCCGCCACCACACGATCGGTAAAGCGCTCCCAGCCACGGTCCCGATGGGAACCCGCCTGGCCACGCTCAACCGTGAGCACCGCGTTCAGCAGAAGCACACCCTGGCGCGCCCAGGGCATCAAGCAGCCATTGCCGGCCGGGAAGCGGCCATTCGGATCGCCGCCGGGGACCGAAGGGTCGTGCATGTCTTGCTCAATCTCGCTGAAGATGTTGACGAGCGAAGGCGGCTCCTGCACGCCGCTTTGCACCGAGAAGCACAGGCCGTGCGCCTGATTCGGACCGTGATAGGGGTCCTGACCGATGATCACCACCTTCACTGTTTCAAGGGGTGTGAGATCGAGAGCCGCGAAGATATCTTCCCCCCGCGGGTAGACGACCTTGCGGGCCCGCTTCTCCTCGAGCAGAAATCCGCGCAACGTCACCATGTAGTCCTGATCGAACTCATCGATCAGAACGTTCTTCCACGAATCGTCGAGCTTTACGCGGTCACGCGCGGCCGCATCACCTTCGGCCATCCTGGTGTCCTCTAGGTGTCCTCTGTTCCCTCACTTTCTCGGTCGCATGTGCGGAAACAAAAGCACATCGCGAATGCTCGCGCAGTCCGTGAACAGCATCACCACACGGTCCACGCCGACCCCGACACCCGCG
>JAPULC010000070.1 GCA_027295305.1 Gammaproteobacteria bacterium | reverse complement strand
TTCTGCGTAGGAATCGACGGCTATCCGGCGCTCTATGGATGGGCCCAGGGTTATCCGGGATTCCAGGGGATGAACCTCGAGCCCTTCTCCCGCGTGGGTCCTTTAGCCCACATCGGGGGCGGACAACACGGTCTCGAGAGCGAGTGGAACCATGGGCCGGATCTCTACTTTCCTGACGGGAATGCAACCGTTGCCCGACTCCTGGTTCGGGCCATGATTCCCGACGCGCTTCCGGGGACAACGCTTGCGGACTCGATCATGTCGCACCTCGCCTACGACAGGCTCGACCGCCAGGGTTCAGACGCCCGGATTCGTCTCAATAGTACGGTGGTATCGGTCAAACACATAGGTGATCCCGACGCGTCTCGCGGGGTGGAAATCACCTATGTGCGGGGAGGTAAGGCCGAGAAGGTACGGGCGGATCACTGTGTGATGGCATGTTACAACGGCGTTATCCCGCACCTCGTGCCCGAGATGTCCGACGCGCAGAAAACGGCGCTCATGTATGGCGTCAAGATGCCTATCGTGTACACGAGCGTTCTCATCCGTCAGTGGACGGCCTTTATGAACCTGGGCATCTCAGGCGCGAGTTCTCCCGGGATGTACCACACCGGGGTCAGGCTGGGCCGGTCGGTGCAGTTCGGTAACTACCAGCCCTCCAGATCGCCAGACGAACCCATGATTCTGCGCATGGCCAGAGAGCCTTGCGCGCCAGGACACCCGAAAAAGGAGCAGCATCGCATCGGGCGGGCGGATCTGTTGGCTACGAACTTTGAGACCTTCGAACGTAACATCCGAGACCAACTCGGTCGAATACTTGCGCGTGGGGGTTTCGACCCTGCCCGAGATATCGAAGCGATCACGGTGAATCGGTGGCCGCACGGTTATGCCTACAGCTACGATACCTTGAATGATCCGATCGAGTGGGCGGTGTTCGAGCCGGACGACCGGCCGTGCGTGATCGGGAGGCGACGGTTCGGTCGAATTTCCATCGCTAACTCCGATGCCGCTGCCTCGACGCACACGGACTCAGCAATCGATGAGGCGCATCGGGCAGCCCGGGAGCAGCTCATCGTGCGAAGCCGCGCCCGACGAAGAACCTAAACAGGAATTTTTGCTCTACAGTAAGCACCCAGTTAACTAAGGAGAGAGGTCTACACATGAAAACCACGCCGAAGGTTGCAGTCGTATTCCTGATGATTGCGGTATCCGCCGCGACTTATGCAGACCACCACGAAGGAAAGGTGGTGCTCCCGGCGAAAATTAACAAGGCCGATGCGGCAGGCATGATTTTTAAGCGCGAAGATATGTCCGCAATCACCCACCAGGATGGTCATAAGACCGAAGATGTCACCACCATGATGAGTAGTGACGGCAAGTTTGCCACAGGCATGTATCGCTCGGGTGCCACCCACCTGGAAATCAACGAACCGTATGGAGTCGACGAGTTCATGTACTTCCTGAAAGGCAGCGTTACGCTTACCTCAAGCGACGGTAGCATCATGACCGTGCTCGCGGGCGAGGCCGTCACTATTCCCAAAGAATGGACGGGGGTCTGGGATACTGACGGTTACGAGAAGATCTGGATTATCTACTCGGAAGATGGGTCCGCACTCTGATTGAATCTACAGCTTTGGAGTTAACTGGTCTCAGGCGCTGGGTGCCTGGAAGCTTCGACGGTCGTTGCTGCGCAAGCTAGCCTTGAAGGAGCTTTGGAGTCGGATTGCGCTTTAAGTTTTCGCCCGCTTTATTGGTCCGATTCGGCGCTACCTACCTCGAGTACCAACACAAGGATGAGTGGAAGGGCACGATGAGCATAGTCAACGTCGGCCTGGAATATTTCCCCTGGCGACACGTGGGATTCGGACTCGGTTACGACTTCGTCGATGTCCATTACGAAAGACAAGGCAGTCAGCAGATTAGTGCCGACTTCCAGTATGACGGCATCCTCGTGCGGCTGATCACCCGGTTTTAGCGATGCCGCGGCTCACCGGGCAGCGAATAGCTGATTTTGAACGCGGTCTGTCGCCACAGCCGCCACGTGAGCAACGGGTAGAGCGTAAGCAGCGTCGCGAAGATCCATTCGGACACGTTCTCGAGGTGGTCGTCGTCCTCCACGAGATTGATGAGCGCGCCGAGGACAAGCCCACATGTCAGCATAATGAGCCCAAGCCAGAGCTTGGCCGAGACGATCCCGGGGGCGGCGTCCAGACTTCGTGCGCGATACGAGAGGAGCAGTTGCGCAAGGTAGGTAAACCCGAAGTACAGCACCGTGGCGTAACGTCGCAGCAACTGGTAGACGTCACCTTCAGAACCGAGGAACGTGCCGTAAAGCACTAGAGCTAGGGCGCCGATGATCCCGAGGACGGACAGCGCCGTATCGCAGCGTGTGCGTTGCCCCGCTAGTCGGTAGAGCCAGTGCGCGCACAGAATCCAATAGATTATGCCAAAGACGGCCGACGGCAGCATGGTGGCTTTGAACAGAAAATAGCCCCAGCCATGGCGACCGGCCGCGCTGATGCTCGCGCAGCCCTCGAAATGGGGAATGCACCACGGCACATAGCCGTCGGCGGCCGACAACAGGTAGGCGCCGATGGCGCCAATCCATGCGGTAGCCCACACGGCGAGCGCTACGTTGCGCAGATCCATGATCATCATATCGAGCGTTTGGCTGTGATGGTCAACTCGAGAGAGCTGACTTCAGGCCCGTCTACCAACGGCTTGGCAACGTCGATGTGGATTAACCGGTCGCGGCGGGTGCGCACCGACTCTATTCGCAGGCCGAGCCCCACGTTGGCCAGCACGTCAAAGTGA
>JAPULC010000007.1 GCA_027295305.1 Gammaproteobacteria bacterium | reverse complement strand
CCGCACGGATTCATACGCGCTCCACACGGATTGCACGGGTTAGCGGCCTTTGCCATGCAGGGATTGGATGCCACCGCGGCCATGTAGTTGGTCTGGGCGACGTCCACCGAGTAGGCCGATAGTGCCGCGAGCTCCCGCGAGTCCCAGGGCAATGGCTTATTGGCCATGGGAGTGACCATGCAGAGCTGCACCATCTCGTCGATCTGAATCGAAGCGATGCCCATGCCCTTCGCCATCGCAACCTCGTGGGGATACTGCTTCGTGAACGACGCCAAAAACGCCTGGTTGTTCATGTGACAGTTGTTGCACGTGAGCCCGTTGGTGCTGAGACTCGAGTCGTTCCAGAGTTCCTTGCCCTGCTTCACAAGGCTCGAGCGTTTGCCGCGATAGCGCTGGCTGCCCACCGGGCGCGTGACCTCGCTGGCGCTCATCTTCATCGCACCGCAGGGATTGCATGGGTTCATCGCCATGCCGCAAGGATTCATCGCCATGCCGCAGGGATTCATCGCCATGCCGCAAGGATTCTTGGCCCCACAGGGATTGCAGGGATTCATCCCCATCTCGTGCTTGGCGCCACAGGGGTTGCACGGATTCATCCCCATCTCGTGTTTGGCGCCACAGGGGTTGCACGGATTCATCCCCATCTCGTGTTTGGCACCACAGGGGTTGCACGGATTCATCATGCCCATCTCGTGTTTGGCACCACAGGGGTTGCACGGATTCGCTGCCGCGACCTGCATCATCTGCAGTTCATCGGCACCCAGCACGCCACTCATCAGCGTGGCCATCAGGACCACGAGTCCACCCAACATCGCACTTCTCGATTTCATCTTTTTCCTCTCCGACTGAGGTATTGAGCAAGGATTGGATGCCACGATCCGAGGAGCGATTCATCTCGCACTCAGGGCATCCTCTTCTGAGATCTCTTTGCCTATCCCACGCATCAGCGCCACGAGCTGATCTGGCCGCGTCGCGCCGATGAAGTACCGAAATGGCTTATCGTCGGGATACAGATGGTGGGAGACCTCGCCCTGTGGTCCAAGCACGAACACGCGTGGCAGGTAGAAGCCATCGAACGCAAAGCGCTGGTTCAGCTGCGGCGCTTCGTCGGCATTGACGCGGATCATGACGAAAGCCTTGCTCACCTCCACCACGGTCGCGTCCTCGAAAATCTGCCGGTATGCGTGGCAGGTTGGGCACCAGTCCGCGTAGAACACCACCAGCGCGGGCTTGCCACTCGCGTGCGCCAACTCGCGCCCACGGGCGTAGTCCTGCCACGGGATGGCTTCGTCGTTCCAATTGGGAGCCTCACTGTGAGCGAAGCTCGAGAGCGCCGCCACGCAGAGAAGCAACACGCCGCCCCGCCGCTTCAGGGTGATGCGATTCATGGCGAGATTCGACAACCTACCGCGTGGGAAGTTCCGAACAAACCCCGAGGGAACCCGGACAAACCCGTAGGAGTATCTGTCGAGGGTTCGTAAAACACCCTCTGATCCACGCCGTCGAATCAAACCTGGCTCGGACCCGGCGATCCCTCGAGCGTGGAGATAAGATCCTTGAACGCTTCGCGATTGGATTCGTTCAAGGACATGAGGGCCTGGTGTGCCTCGATCACTCGCTGGCGCAGATCTTCCTCCGAGGCATGCTTGCGTTCGAGCTCCCCCAGCTGCTCCTTGTGCTCGAGTGGCTCGGTGATGATCTGCAATACGTCGTCCAGACCCATGCTGACGAGCAATCGGGTTATGTCCGGGCGCGTCGACACCACCGTCGGTACCACCCCCAACCGGTCGCAGGTTCGAAGGGACAGCCGCGCCAACAGCCCTAATGAGGTGCTGTCAATGCCTTCGGTTTCCGTCAGATCCACGAGCACCGACTGAAAATCGGCGTCGGAAAACATCTCGTCGAGAAAAGCGTCCACTGTGGAACACAGTGTCACGCGCACGTCACCGGCGAACTTCAATACATAGACGCCACCATGGGCACCGCCCAGGATCTTCCCGTCAGTCATGATCCGGGAGCTTCTCTACGATCAGGCACGCAATGTCGTCCGGTGCCTCGATGTCACGCATCAGATCCAGTCGCTTCCAGACCGCATCCAGCTCCGGGCGCACCGAAGCCGCCACTTGAAGCAGATGCGCCTCCTTCGCCGCGAGGGAGCCATCGTCCATGACCTCGAGCACGCCATCGGAGAACATGATCATGTGAAACGCGTCAGTCATCTCGATTCTGACCGATTCATACTCCACATCCGCGAACAGCCCCAACGGCTTTCCAGGCATCTCGAGATATCGCCCAACGCCGTCTGTCACGAGAATCGGATAGGGGAAGTGCCCCGCATTCGAGTACGCCAGGCGATTGGTGTCGAAGTTCAATACGCCGAGAAACATTGTGACGTGCTTCTCGAGCGCGTTCTCCATCAGCTCTTGATTCAGCCGTGCGAGGATCTCGCCCGGCCGATTCAACATGCGCACCTTGTATTCGCGGCGCAGGCGTCGTGAGAAATTCTTGAGCAACACCGTCACGAACGCGCTCGATGCGCCATGCCCCGACACGTCCGCGATGTAGAACACGAAGTGCTTATCCGTGATGCGGAAGTAGTCGACGAAGTCCCCTGACAGAAACAGCGAGGGGATGATCCTATGTGCGAGACGATACTCCTCGATTGCCATTGGCGAGGGAGGCAGCATACCCATCTGAACGTGTCGTCCCGCACGTTGGTCTTTCTGCAACTCGCGAAGATGCTCCGTGAGCTGCCTGTTCACTGCCTCCAGCTCTTCCTTGTACCTCTGGTTCTCGCGTCGCAGGCGCGCACGCTCGAGCGCTCGGTTGACCGAATGCTCGAGCACCTGCAGATCCACGATGGGTTTGACGAGATAGTCGGATGCTCCGAGGCGCAACGCGTCCACCACGTCCGACATGCTGCCCGCTCCGGAGACGACGATTACGGGTAGGTCGAGTTCCTCCTCCGCAATCTTCCCGAGGAGCTCGAGACCGTCCATGCCCGGCATGCGCAAGTCGCAAAGAACAAGCTCTGGATTTTGACTGCGGATCTGTTCCAGACCTTCGCGGCCGTCTTGTGCTTCCAGCACTTCAAATCCGCTGTCCTTTAGATATGTAGCAAGGCTATGGCGGACGCTGGACTCATCGTCCACCACCAGCAATTTGCCTGCGTTCATGGCGAATGTCCGCAGATCGGAGTCGTGGCGTTTTTGCTTCTTATGGGGCGGAAGACACACTCTTTCCCACGCGATTCACCGTACTCCTTTGACTTGGGCTCCGCAAGCCGTGGCACGTCGCTAGCAGTCATCATCAGTAGTCATCATCGAGGAACGCGTCCTCCACCTCTCCGTCACTTACCAGGTACTCTCTACGCGTGAGATAGACCTCGCGCAGGAATATGTAGCGGTCCCCGGTGATCAGCTCTTCGCTCTTCAACAGACCAGCGCGCAGGTCGACCACGTAGAGTGCGGTCAACGACCACCTCAGAGCTGGATCGTCGATATACCTGAGCGGCCAGGTGAACATATCCACCAACCTGCCGGCTCCATCGCGCACCGAGCTCGGACCGAGAAGCGGCAACACGAGATAGGGACCGCTCGGCGCTCCCCACACACCTAGGGTCTGCCCGAAGTCCTCTTCGTGCGCATGCAAGCCCACCGTTCGACCAACGTCGATTACCCCGCCTACGCCAAAGACCGTGTTCATCAGAAATCGCGCCGTGTCTCGACTTGCAAGCAATGGCTTGCCTTGCAGCACCTGATTGATCACCACGCCTGGCTCCCCGAGGTTGGCGAAGAAGTTGCTCACCGCCGTGTCGACGAATTTCGGTGTGATGAACTGATAGCCTTTTGCAATGGGCTTGAGCAGATTGCGGTCGAGAAAGTCGTTGAACTTCTGCATGCGTTTGTTGAAGGGCTTCAGTGGGTCGCTACGCTCCGCGGCCGCAACATCGATAGGGGCCGATGCGGCCAGCAACAAGCCGACGAGAAGCCACAGCCTGGACAATCGCGCAAAGCGTTCCTTGATGGTCATGACCTGTGTCCTGCCCCAACGACAGCACTACGCCGTGCACGACGTCAACGCATTCCTAGTTCAACATCCGCCGCTTCGAATAGCTTCGCGAGGCGACGCTGTGACACCGGCACGCGGGTTTTGAGACGCTGTGCAAACAGCGATACCCGATATTCCTCCAGCAGCCAGCGAATCTCATCGAGCTCGCAGGTCGACCCACCGCGTCCGAGAAGCTCTTCGAATCGCAATTGCCAGCGCTCGAGCTCGGCGGAGAGCTCAGCATCGCGCTCCACCTTACCCTGTAGGTGCGCCAGGCGATAGTTCATGGCATCGAGAAAACGCGGGAACTCTGCAAGCCACTCGGCGGGTGTGTCCTCGAGGAAGGTCTCGTGGAAGAGTCTCTCCAGATGCTGGCGGCAGTCTGCGATAGCACCGACATACGCTGGTGAATTCATGCGTTGCATCAAACTTCGCAGTCGGCTGGTGCCGGAGAGAAGCTTCTCGATGACGTCGAGAAGGTCCAACGCCTCACGTCGAATTCGATGCTTGCCCAGTGCTACCCCCGCCTGAAAGGCTACGTTCGTGCGCGGGATCTCGTCGGGAAAACACGCGAGCTCGACGGCGCGGCGAAGCAGCTGCTCCACGAGGGTTGCACCGCCGAGGAGCACAGTGGACTCGAGTAGCAGATCTGCACGCTGCTTCACCTCCCGCTCGACGTCTCTTACGATCCGGCGTGCCTGCAGAAGCACGAGCTTCAACACTGCGTGGCGATGCTCGATGCGCGCTTTGGCGGGCTCTTCGAACAACGTGAGCGCGACGCTATCCCCGCGCTCATGCAGCGCTGGAAATGCCACCACCGGCCCACTCGCCGATTCGATCACGACGTGCTCGGGGATTTCTGACAGATCAGGCCAGTCGGCAATCCCTTCTGCCTCGTGCTCCCAGCTCACCTCACTGTCCTGTGGTCGATTTCGATGACGTGACGCCAACGCCTCGAGGTCACGATCCTGATCGATGACCTTGTTCCCAGGACCCATCAACTGAATGTTGATGCGCAGATGCATCGGTAAGGCGTCGATATTCCACGCGTCGAGCGCAATGCTCACCCCCCGGCGCTCCAGCAGCAACCCAAGCGCACGTCGTAAGTAACCGCTGCGATACTGCTCTCGAGCAAGCAGCTGGGGAGTCACCTCGCCGGCAATTTCGGGAACGGGGACCAACCGTCGACGCAACGACCTCGGCAGTGACCGAATCAGCGCAACAACGACCTCCTCGAGCATTCCGGGCACCAGCCACTCGAGTGGTGCATTTTTGAGCAGCATGAGCTGTCCCGGGTGGATCTCGAGGGAGACGCCATCGTCGCGTTGTCCGGGGGCGAATCGATAGCGCAGACGATACGCAATGTCGTCGATCTCGAGCAGAAAGGGGTAGCGTTCCTCCGTGACCTCCGGCGCGCTACGTTGCCGCATCAGCGAGAGATCCATGAACAGCAGCCGCGGCTGGGTTGCTTCCACGCGTTTGCGCCAGCGTTCCAACGAACGCGCCGAGGCGACATCGTCGGGAATGCGCTGATCGTAGAAGTCGAACAGCACCGTGTCGTCGGCAACGATATCCCGCGCCCGCGCGCGCGCCTCCAGGGCTGCCACCTCGCGATGAAGATCGAGATTGTGTGCGAGAAACTCGCCCTGGGTCGTGATGGCGCCCGTGAGCAATCCATCGCGAATCAACAGCTCGCGGCATAGCATCGGGTCGATCTTCTCAAAGGGCGTGAGCCGGCGCTCCACCAATGCCAACCCGTAAAGCGTCACGCGCTCGTACGCCATCACCTCCCCATGCCGTAATCGCCAATGAGGTTCGCTATGAGTGCGTTTGACCAGATGCCTCGCCGCCTCCTCGATCCAGCGCGGTTCAATGCGGGCGACACATCGCGCATAGACCTGAGTCGTCTCCACGATCTCGGCGGAGAGCACCCATCTAGGGCGGCGGCGAAACAAAGTCGATCCGGGGAAGATTCGGAATTTGCGTCCGCGCGCGCCGTTGTACTCCACCTGGTCGTCCTTCAGCCCGACGTTGCCGAGGAATCCCGAGAGCAGCGTCCGGTGTATCTCCTCGTATCGTGCGCGGGATCGATTCTCCGCGAGACGCAGCCCGCGACATGCAAGGTGCAGTTGACGGTGGAGATCGCGCCACTCCCGCATGCGCTGGTAAGAGAGCATCCGTTCGCGGCACACTCGCCGCTGCTGATTGCGTGTGAGCTGCCCACGCTCGGCTTCGAACCAATTCCAGAGATTGACGAATGCGAGAAAGTCCGATCGCTCGTCATCGAACTCCTGATGCAGCGCATCCGCCTTCGCGCGATGTTCGACCGGACGCTCGCGGGGATCCTGCGCCGCGAGCGCGCTAACGATGATCAATGTCTCGCTGAGACAGTTGCGCCGTGCGCCTTCGATCAGAATACGCCCAAGGCTCGGATCCACCGGCAGGCGAGCCAGGTTCTCGCCAAGGGGTGTGAGCTCACCCTGCTCCAGCGCACCCAGCTCCTCGAGCAGCTGGTTCGCCGCGCTCACGGCCTGTGGATCAGGGGGCTCGATGAATGGAAATTTCGCGATCTCGCCAAAACCGAGAGCGCGCATCTGTAATACCACCGATGCGAGATTGGTACGCTTGATCTCCGGATCGGTGTACTCGCGCCGGGAATCGAATTCCTTTTCTGCGAAGAGGCGAAAACACACGCCAGGACCCAGGCGTCCGCAACGACCTTTGCGTTGCTCGGCGCTGGCCCGGGATATGCGCTCTATCGGGAGGCGCTGCAGCTTCGAGCGGGAGCTGTAGCGGCTGACTCGCGCGAGTCCGGGATCGATGACATAGCCGATGCCGGGTACCGTGAGCGAGGTTTCCGCCACGTTCGTGGCCAGCACGACTCGCCTGCGCTTACCGGCCTGGGGCGCTCCTACCCGAAACACCCGTTGCTGCTCGCGCGCGCCAAGGCGCGCATAGAGGGGCAGAATTTCCACGTCCTCGCCAAGATGCCGGCGCAGAAAACGAGCGGCGTCGAAGATCTCCCTCTCCCCAGGGAGAAACACGAGCACGTCTCTTGCGGCGCGCGCACTCTGCGCGAGACTGCAGATCTCTTCCATGCAATCGACGATTGCCCGTTCGATGGCGGAGCCGTCGTCGACGTCATCGGGAGCAATCTCTCGATAGTGAACGTCCACCGGGAAGCTCCGACCCGAGACCTCGATCACGGGTGCGTCGTCGAAGTGACGGGAGAACCGCTCGACGTCTATGGTGGCCGACGTGATGACGACTTTCAGATCGTCGCGCCGATCCAACAGACGCCGCAGGTACCCGAGCAGAAAGTCGACATTGAGGCTGCGCTCGTGGGCTTCGTCGATAATCAGCGTGTCATAGCGCTCGAGCAGTCGATCGTGACGGATCTCGGTCAGCAGAATGCCATCGGTCATGAGCCTGATCAGCGTGTCATCCGATGTACGATCAGAAAACCGCACGCTGTAGCCCACCTGCGCACCGAGTTCGACGCCCAGCTCTTCCGCTATGCGCGACGCCACGGATCGCGCGGCCAGACGCCGCGGCTGCGTGTGCCCAATGGTGCCCTCGATGCCACGACCGATCTCCAGACAGAGCTTGGGTAGTTGTGTGGTCTTGCCGGATCCTGTCTCCCCCGCCAGGATCACGACGCGCTCAGCCGCAAGGGCTTGGCGAATCTCTTCCGCGTGGGCGGTAATGGGAAGCTCGTCGGGATATTTCACCTTCGGCACACGCTCGCGCCGGCGCTGGACGAGCGCCACGGATCGCTCGTAGCGCTCGACGGCGCGCGTAACCATCCGGTGTACCGGGCGGCCCGTGCTGATTCGATTCGATATCTG
>JAPULC010000069.1 GCA_027295305.1 Gammaproteobacteria bacterium | reverse complement strand
GCTGGTTTCCGTGATCCTGTCGGCGCAGGCCACCGACGTCAGCGTGAACAAGGCCACGGAATCGCTCTACCGCGTGGCCAACACGCCGCGCGACATGCTGAAGCTCGGCGAAGAGAACCTGCGCGAACACATCAAGAGCATCGGGCTGTTCAACGCGAAGGCAAAGAACATCATCCGCACCTGCCAGATTCTCGACGAGGAGTACGCGGGCCAAGTCCCACGCACGCGTACGGAGCTGGAATCCTTACCCGGCGTCGGGCGCAAGACCGCCAACGTGGTTCTGAACACCGCCTTCGGCGAGCCCACGATGGCAGTGGACACACACATCTTTCGAATCGCGAATCGCATCAAGCTCGCGCCTGGGAAAACGCCGCGCGCGGTGGAGGATCGGTTGGTGAAGGTCATTGCGAAAGAGTTCATGAAGGACGCACACCACTGGCTCATCCTTCACGGCCGCTACGTCTGCACGGCCCGCAATCCGAATTGCGGCGAATGCGTGATCAACGATCTGTGCGAGTACAAGCACAAGCTCTGAGAAACCTTGCAACGGAGACCAGCCCTTACGGTGTGGGAGTGGTCTCCGTTGCAAGGTCTAGAGATCGACGAGTTGAATACAATCAGCGCTCAATGGCTCGCCTAGAAATCGACTGCCCACCCGCGCAAAACGTACCGCATCGTCCGTCGCAAGAAGCGCGCGCCCGCCTTCACCTTCATTGCGCCCGAGTGCCAACTCTTCGAGCATCGCATACACCGCTTCGGCGGTGGTGGCGGCGGAGTCCACGAGTACCATGCGCTCTCCCACCACGCGGCCAATGGCATCCGCTAGCAGCGGAAAGTGCGTGCACCCCAGCACGAGGGTATCGATCCTCACTCCGGGGGCGAGCCAGGGCTCCAGATATTCGCGGCAAATGGATTCCACCAGGTCGCCGCGGGTCCAGCCCTCCTCGGCGAGTGCAACAAAGAGCGAACAGGGACGCCCGAAGATAGAGAGATCGCCCCGACGCTCGAGCAACGCCGCTTGATAGGCGCCGCCGGCGATCGTGCTCTCCGTGGCGATGACCGCTACGCATCCGCTGCGCGTGCGCTCGCAAGCGCGAGCCGCACCGGGATCCACCACCCCGATCACCGGCAACGGCGCATAGCGCGCCGCGAGGACAGGCAGCGCCACGGCCGAGGCTGTATTGCAGGCGACGATGAGCGCTTTGACCCCGCGATCGACCAGGCACTCCGCCGCCTGCAACGCATAGCGCTGCACCGTGCGAGGACTTTTGGTCCCATACGGAAGCCGCGCAGTATCACCGAGATAGAGAAAGCGCTCATTCGGCAGACGCGCCTCGAGGGCCCGAAGAACCGTCAACCCTCCGACGCCGGAATCGAAGACACCGATGGGCAATTCAGAGTCGAGATGGGGCACGGAATATACAGGGCCGCTATTCGGTCTCCACGACCACCGTGCGCGCCAGCTTGTCGTGCCAGCCCTGATGCTTCTCGTCCCAGACGATCCAGAAGAACCCGAGACCGAGGCACAGGGCTGAGGGAATGTATCCCAGATAACGCACGATCAGCTGCCACCATTCCGGCTCCCCCAGCGTTCGCTCGTCGCGAATCACGCCTCGCACCGAGAGTTTTCCCGGTGTCGAGGATATGGCAAACCAGAACAGCAGAAAGAACACGGTGGGGAACAGCACGATCGTCCAGGAGATCTCGCTTGCTTGCGCGTCGCCGGCGACCACACGAAAGAGATTCTCAGCGCTCAATCCATCGGGCATCAATATCGCGGTGAGCCCCGCAACGATGACCCCCAGCAATACCATGATGACGGCAGAGTCGACGAGAAACGCGATGAAGCGCGGACCGAATCCGAGGTAGATGGCCTCATCGTGCGCATCGTAATAGGGCACGTCCCGCTCTCGCTCGACCACGACCCGTCGGGGCCGCACCGAAATCGATCTGGGGCGCACCATCTCTTGGCGGCGTCGCTCCTTGACGCGATCCTGCTTGACCTTCTCACGGACCTCCTGCTCGATGTCGGCGCCGCAGCGCACACACAGCTCTGCCTCGAGCTGCTGGTAGTTGCAGCGCGGGCAGACCACGCGGTGAACGCTGATGTCTCGCAGCGTGTATTCCTTGCTCTCGTTGTTCGCGCGGAACCGTGCCTGACCCTCGTAAGGCGCATTGCGATCCCGGATCTTGCAGACCGCCCCTGCCTTGGCGAGAGCCACCTGATATTGCTCCGCGGTCTTCCTGTTGAGCCCGTTCTTCAGTACCACCGTTCTGCCCGTGAACAGCTGCTCGATCTTGACCGGGTCTTCGTTGAACAGAAGTGCGAGGTTGCGCTTCACCACCACCCGATCGGCGCCGCGGTAGACCTCGCCGCTGAACAGCACTTCAAAGTCTTGATCCAGCTTCTTCATGGTTGGAGAACCATCAATCGAGCTTGCGACCTCGCTTCGCGCCAAGGCGCAGACGCAGCGCATTGAGCCGAATGAATCCTGCAGCATCCTGCTGCGAGTACGTGCCGTGATCGTCCTCGAACGTCACGACGTCAGCGTCGTAGAGGCTGTCTGAGGATTCGCGGCCCACCACGCCCACGTTGCCCTTATAGAGCTTCAGTTTCACGCGTCCGTTCACCGGCTCCTGGGAGGCGTCGATCAACGCCTGAAGCACCTTGCGTTCCGGTGACCACCAATAACCATTATAGATAAGGCTCGCATATCTGGGCATGAGCTCGTCCTTGAGATGCGCCACCTCGCGGTCGAGGGTAATTGATTCCATTGCCCGGTGTGCCTTGAGCATGATGGTGCCCCCGGGGGTCTCATAGCAGCCCCGGGATTTCATCCCGACATAGCGGTTTTCAACGATGTCTGATCGGCCGACCCCGTGTCGTCCCCCCAGTGCATTCAGCCGCTCGATCACCTGGTCCGCCGATAGCTCCTCGCCATCGATGGCCACGATGTCGCCTCGGCGAAACTCGAGACCGACCATCGCGGGCTGGTCTGGCGCCTGCTCCGGGGCGACGGTCATGCGCCACATGGAATCGTCCGGCTCGAATGACGGGTCCTCCAGCACGCCACCCTCATAGGAGATGTGCAGGAGATTGGCGTCCATGGAGTACGGGGGCTTGTCCCCCTCGTCGCCCTGCCGATGCTCCACCGGAATCTGGTGTTCCTCGCAAAACGTCATCAACGCTTCGCGCGAGGTGAGATCCCACTCGCGCCAGGGGGCGATGATCTGAATATCCGGGCTCAGCGCATAGGCCCCGAGCTCGAAACGCACCTGGTCGTTGCCTTTGCCGGTGGCCCCATGAGAGATGGCCTCGGCGCCCGTTTCCCGGGCGATCTCGACCAGTCGCTTCGCAATCAGGGGACGCGCAATGGCGGTGCCGAGCAGATACTCCCCCTCATAGAGCGTGTTGGCACGAAACATGGGGAACACGTAGCCGCGAGCAAACTCTTCCCTGAGGTCCTCGATATAGATCTTGGCCGCGCCCATGGCGCGCGCCTTTTCGCGCGCAGGCTCGAGCTCCTCACCCTGGCCGATGTCGGCGGTGAAGGTCACGACCTCGCAGTCATAGGTCTCCTGCAGCCAGCGCAGGATCACCGACGTGTCGAGTCCACCCGAGTATGCGAGCACCACTTTGTCGACCAATGAGTCCTCCTGGAGAAAGGGCGATGCGAAACCGCGGATGTTAAACCTTGATTCGACAATAGTACGCAAGGTCGAGCACCGAACGGCATGGCGGCAAGACGAACCGTGCGGGTCTCAAGATGCTAAGGTAGCTTTCGAACGGTGGGAAACAAGCAGTTGAGCACGACACCGGAGGATCAAGACTCTCCAATTGCCCGTCGATTCCGGGGCTATCTCCCCGTCGTGGTCGACGTCGAGTGTGGCGGATTCAATCCCCAGACGGACGCGCTGCTGGAGATCAGCGCCGTCATCATCGAGATGGACGAGGACGGACTCGTCCGGCCCACCGAAACGATATCGCACCACGTCGTGCCCTTCGAAGGCGCGAACATCGAGCCCTCCGCCCTGGAGTTCACCGGCATCGATCCCTATCACCCGTTTCGCGATGCCGTCTCCGAGAAAGAGGCCCTCACCGAGACCTTTCGCGTGGTCCGCAGAGCGATTCGCAGAAACGGCTGCACACGCGCAATTCTCGCGGGGCACAATGCGTTCTTCGATCACGCCTTTGTGGCCGCAGCGGTCGAGCGCGCGGACGTGAAACGCAACCCCTTCCACCCGTTCTCGTGCCTGGACACGGTGAGTCTGGCTGCGCTGGCTTACGGCCAGACGGTGCTTCAGCGGGCGTGCGAGTGCGCCGGCATCGGGTTTGAGGACAGTGAGGCTCACAGCGCCATCTACGATGCCCGGAAAACAGCCGAGCTCCTCTGTGGCATCGTCAACCGCTGGCAAGAACTGGGCGGTTGGTCACGTAAATCTAATTGACAATCATTCGCATTCCCATTAACGTCGACTCATGTACGTATGCATCTGCAAACGCGTGCGGGACCACGAAATCGTCGACGCCGTTCACGATGGCGCCCGCAACCTGCGCGAGGTGAGCCGCCGCCTCGGCGTCGCTACGCAATGCGGCAAGTGTGCACCCTATGCCTGCGAGGTGATCCAGCAGGCCAATGCCGGTGCCCATCGGGAAGATACCCAACCGGTGGCCTGAACCCCGCCCCCCACCGCCTTTTTTTTGACACTCCCGCGGTTATCCCATCACAATGCCGTCGCGCTCGCGCCAGGGAGACGACATGAAAGGCGATCCTCGCACCATCGACTATCTGAATCAGGTGCTCGGCAACGAGCTCGTCGCGATCAATCAATATTTTCTCCACGCGAGGATGCTCAAAGATTGGGGCCTCGACGGGCTCGCCCATCACGCGCACGCAGAATCGCTGGACGAGATGCGCCACGCCGATGCCCTGATCCAGCGCATTCTCTTCCTCGAAGGTCTGCCCAATCTTCAGGAGCTCGGGCGCCTGCGGGTCGGGGAAGATGCACACGAGATCCTACGCAGCGATCTGGGGCTCGAGCTCGACGCCATGCCGGTGCTGCGTGAAGCGGTGAACCACTGCGAACAGCAGAAGGATTTCGTCAGCCGCGAGCTATTCGAGCAGATACTCGAGGGGGAAGAAGAGCACGTCGATTGGCTCGAGACTCAGCTCGAGCTGGTGGAGAAGGTAGGACTCGAGAACTACCTCCAGTCGCAGATGCACGCCCCTGTCTGAAGTAGACGAAGAGAAGTAGACCCCTGTCTGAAGTAGAGCAAGAGAAGCAAGATCAAGAAGGAAGGATCAGCCTCGAGCGTCCCCCGGCTTCTGGGCGGAGCCTTCGTCGGCGCTCGCCCCTTCGACCGCAGCCTTGATGAGCGTCTGAAGCTCCCCCGCCTCATGCATCTCGGTGACGATGTCGCAGCCTCCCACCAGCTCCCCGCCCACCCATAGCTGGGGGAACGTGGGCCAGTTCGCGTACTCCGGGAGGTAGGATCGGATCTCCGGATTGCTCAGCACGTCCACATAGGCAAACTGCTCACCACAGCTCATCAGGCACTGAACCGTCTGTGCCGAAAATCCGCACTGGGGCGCCTCAGGAGAGCCTTTCATGTAGAGAATGATCGCGTTGCTCCCGATCTGCTCTTCGATGGTCTCGGTGATGTCCATGAGATCCTTCGCTCGAAATCTGAGCCTGTCATTGTACCCTTTCCGATCGATCGATTCAGACCCTCTGCTTCGAAGCTTATTGCGTTTCGACCGGGTGCCCCCGTAGGTTTGACGCACGATAGGCGTGCGCTGGATATGTATGATGTTTCATCCGAGTTATCGCAACGGGCGGTGTGACCGGGGTCTGACCCCCAATTTCTGGACTCTCGAATGGACTTCGACTTCGACCAACGTATCGATCGGCGCAGCTTCTGGAGCACCAAGTGGACCAGATACCCACCCGACGTGCTCCCATTCTGGGTTGCCGACATGGACTTCCGTGCACCGGAAAGCATCATCGACGCCCTCAGAGAGCGCGTCGAGCATGGTATCTACGGCTACACCAACACGCCCAACACGGTGGTGCAGGCGTGTCTCGACTGGCTGAACCGGGAATTCTCCTGGGAAATCGATCCAGAATGGCTCGTGTGGCTGCCGGGGGTGGTGCCTGCGTTCAACATGGCGTGCCGGCTGGCCGGTTCGCCAGGCACCGAGGTGATGATCCCAGTGCCGGTTTATCACCCGTTTCTCGCCGCCCCGCGCCACGCCCAGCGCGAGGCGGTGTTCGTAGACCTCAAGGAGAACGAGCGCGGCTGGTGCATGGATTTCGACGCGATGGAGGCGGCGGTGACGGCGCGCACCCGCATGTGCCTCGTCTGCAATCCACAGAATCCCACCGGGCGGGTGTACACGGCCCAGGAGCTCACCCAGCTCGGCGAGTTTGCCGCTCGCCACGACCTCCTGATCTGCTCCGATGAAATCCACTGCGCCATCATTCTCGATGCGACGAAATCCCACACGCCGATAGCGACCCTGGATCGCGAGCTCGCAAAGCGCACGATCACCCTCATGGCCCCCACCAAGACCTTCAACATCCCCGGCGTCGGATGTGCCTTCGCCATCATCGAAGATACGGAGCTGCGCGACCGGTTCCGAACAGCGCGCGCAGGATTGGTGTCGGGTATCGGTCCGCTGCAATTCACCGCTTGCGACGCGGCATTTCGCGAACAGGGTGCCTGGCTTCCAGCGCTTCTCGACTATCTGCGTGGCAACCGCGATCTGCTCGAGCGCGCGGTAGCGGGGATCGCGGGCATCTCAATGCGTCATGTCGAGGCGACGTTCCTCGGTTGGATCGACACACGCGAGCTCGAACTCGACGGTCCTGGCGCCTTTTTCGAACAACACGGGCTCGGCTTTTCGAATGGGACGGACTTCGGCAAACCCGGATTCGTTCGATTCAACTTCGCCTGCCCTCGCTCCCTGCTGCGCGAAGGACTCGAGCGACTGGAGGCAGCGGTGTCCAAGGCCCGCAGCGATCTCTGAGGCCGTGCCGGGTCGCTCATGAAGGGCCTACGAGAAATTCGAGGTTCCTACGAATCGGCGCGGCCATAGCCCCCGCCTCCGGGGGTCATCACCGTGAGGACGTCCCCAGCGCTCGCGCGAAATGTCGTCTTTGCCGCGATGCGCGTGCCGTTGAGCCGATTCTCGCCGGCGGCACCCGAGGCGCCGCCGTGCAATCCCCACGGTTGGCTATTACGTCTCTCCGTGAGCAGCGTGACGTCGGTGGGACGCAGGAACTCGAACTCGCGCACCAATCCGTCACCGCCGCGGAATCGGCCGGCCCCGCCGGAACCACGCCGCAGCTCGTAGCGAAGAACGCGCAGGGGATAGTGCCCCTCGAGACTCTCGACCGGCGTATTCAGCGTATTGGTCATGTGCGAGTGGACACCCGATAGTCCCTTGCCACCAGCGTGTGCCCCTGTGCCACCCCCCACGGTCTCGTAATAGTCCCACGCCTCGCCGTCGCGCGAGCCCATGGCGATATTGTTCATCGTGCCCTGGCTTGCTGCCGCAAATCGCTCGGGCATCGCCGCGACCAACGCGCCGCACACCACGTCGACAATGCGCATGGAGGTCTCCACATTTCCCGCTGCCACGGCGGCCGGTCTGCGCGCGTTGACCAGGCAACCGGGGGGTGCCTCGAGCGTAATCGTGTCGAACGCGCCCTGCGCTGTGGGCGTGTGGGCTGGCATCAGGCAGCGGAACACGTAGTACACCGCGGCCGCGGTCACCGACATCGGGCAGTTGACGTTACCCTCGACTTGTTGGGACGTGCCGGTGAAGTCCACCGTGATCGAGGCAGTCGACACATCGATCCGCACGCGAATTCGAATGTCCCGATGACCGAGACCATCGTCGTCGAGGATATCCTCGAATTCGTATCGACCACTGGGGATCTGTGCAAGCGCTTGCCCGGCGATGGATCCAGCATACTGATTCAAAGCGCGAATCCCTTCGCGATATTGCTCCGGCCCGTGAAGCGAGATGACACGCTTCAGACGTGCGAGTCCGATTCGGTTTGCGCTCATCTGGGCAAAGAAGTCGTAGAGCGCAGGCTGCTCTTCGGCGGGTCTGTCATCGCTGTCATCGTAGAGTCCCGACAGCAGCTCGAGGGTTTGTGGGACGAGCTTGCCGTCGCGTTCCATCACCATCGGGGGTATCACGAGTCCTTCCTCTTCGAGACGTCGCGAGATCGGCATCGAGCCGGGGGATGTCCCTCCGATGTTGGCGTGGTGAGCGCGGTTGGCCACGAATGCAATTACCGTTCCTTCGAGGAAACAAGGTGCAATGAGGGTGACGTCCGGCAGATGCGTCCCACCCAGATACGGATCGTTGAAAATCACCATGTCACCGGGCTGCCAGTCCAACCCGCTCACCACGTCGCCCATCGCAAAAGCCATGCTGCCCAGGTGCACGGGTATGTGCGAAGCCTGGGCGAAGAGCTTTCCCTGCGCGTCGAACAGCGCACAGGAGAAATCCAGTCGATCCTTGATGTTGGGTGAGAACGCGGCACGCTTGAGGCTCACACCCATCTCGTCGCAAACCGCCTGCGAGCGATTGTGAAATAGACTGAGCTCTATTGCGTCCATGCGTCCAAATTACAGCTGAACCGCAATTTTGCCAACACCCGGCGCAACGGCGGGCTACCCGTAGCACTGAAAAGCGGCCACGGCTGCGGTCGCGGGGCTATTGAATTGAGTGTTATAGGCCACTAGGATTGCGCGCTTCCCAAGGCACCCGCTGCCTCTGGCGTTTTTGGGGGGAGACGGACTCGGGCGAGTCCACGATCGCGGGAAGCACAATCAAACACGGCTGCGCATCACCGTCGTGTTTTTTCTAATGGAGGGGGATGGCTCATGAGCGATCACCCGTTGATGGAAACCTACAAACGCCTGCCCGTCGCATTCGAGCGCGGGGAAGGCCCCTATCTGTACGACACCGACGGACGCAAGTACCTGGACGCGCTGTGTGGAATCGGCGTGTGCGGTCTTGGACACGCGCACCCGCGGGTGGCAGACGCCATCGCTCGCCAGGCGCGCACGCTGATGCACACCTCCAATCTCTACGAGATCCCCTTGCAGGAGCAACTCGCCACGCGCTTGGCTCGCATGACGGGCATGGAGCGCGCGTTCTTCGGCAACTCGGGCGCCGAGGCGAACGAAGCCGCCATCAAGCTCGCGCGCCTCTACGGACACGGTCAGGGCAAGGAGTCACCTTCGATCATCGTGATGGAGAACTCCTTTCACGGCCGCACCCTCGCAACGCTGACCGCCACCGGCAATCGCAAGGTGCAAGCCGGGTTCGAGCCCCTCGTCCAGGGATTCACCCGGGCACCGTACGACGACGTGGAGGCGATCGAGAAGATCGCAAAGAACAACTCCAACGTCGCCGCCATCATGGTGGAACCGGTACTCGGCGAAGGCGGATTGGTGATACCGGCAGACGATTATCTCGAACGCCTGCGCGCGATTGCCGACGAGCAGGGGTGGCTTTTGATGCTCGACGAAATACAGACCGGAAATGGCCGCACGGGCCGATTCTTCGCCTATCAGCACACCAAGGTTCTACCCGATGTGGTTACCACCGCCAAGGGCTTGGGAAACGGCATGCCGATCGGGGTATGTCTGGCACGGGGAGACGCCGCGAACGTGCTCGTTGCCGGCACGCACGGGTCCACGTTCGGCGGCAATCCCCTCGCGTGTGCGGCCGCCCTGGCGGTGCTCGATACGCTCGAGGAGGATCGGCTGATCGAACGCGCTGCCGAGCTCGGCAATCGCATCGTCGAACGCTTGCGCATGCGTCTCGAAGGCGCCAACCACATCGACGACATCCGCGGCAAGGGACTCATGATAGGTGTAGAGCTCTCGCATCCGTGCACCGATCTCGTGGCGGCCGCCATGAGCAAGGGCATCCTTCTGAACGTGACCACCGACAAAGTGATACGCCTGTTGCCACCGCTGATCTTGACCGACGCGCAGGCGGACGAACTCGTCGATACGCTCTCCGAGCTCATCGGAGAATCGGCGCCATGACCCGCCGCAACTTTCTCACTTTGCTCGATTTCACAACCGAGGAGCTCGATTACGTCGTTCGACGCGCGATCGATCTCAAGGCTCATCGTGATGAAGGTCAGCTCTCGGAGCCGTTGAAGGGCAAGAGTCTCGCCATGGTGTTCGAGCTTTCGTCCACCCGCACCCGCGTCGGCTTCGAGGTAGCCATGTCGGAGCTCGGCGGCCAGGCGATTTTTCTCTCTCCCGCCGATACACACCTCGGGCGTGGAGAACCCGTGGCCGACACCGCGCGCGTACTCTCCGAGATGGTGCACATCGTCATGCTGCGCACGGCAAAGCACGAGACGATCGAGTGCTTTGCCGAACACTCGAGCGTACCCGTGATCAACGCGATGAGCGACCTCGGCCATCCGTGCCAGCTACTCGCCGACATGCAGACCTACGTGGAGCATCGGGGAGATATCCGCGGGCGCAAGGTGGCGTTCATCGGCGACGGCTACAACATGTGCAATTCCTACATCAACGCCTCGCGTCGATTCGAATTCGATCTCACCATCGCAACGCCAAAGGAATATGCCCCGGACCCCGAGCGTGTTCGGTGCAACGCTTCCCGCGTACGTCTCGTGAACGATCCGGCAGAGGCAGTTCAGGATTCGGATCTCGTCGTTACGGACGTGTGGTCCTCGATGGGGCACGAGAAGGAGCAACAGCATCGTCGCCACTGCTTCAAAGGCTTCGAGGTCACCCTCGAGCTACTGGATCGCGCAAGCCCGGATGCGCTCTTCATGCACTGCTTACCTGCCCATCGGGGCGAGGAGGTCAGCGAAGAGGTGATGGAGGATCAGCGATCGGTCGTTTGGCAGGAGGCCGGCAACCGCATGCACTCACAAAAGGCACTGATCGAGTTTCTTCTGCTCGGCCGTGTGTAGGAGCGGCGTCCCGCCGCGATTTCGGATGCCTCGCGAGATGTAGCAATCGCGGCCGGAGGCCGCTCCTACACCGCTCCTACGCTTTGAACTCAGACAACGGACGCGGTCGCTCGATACCGTATCCCTGTCCGTAATCCACGCCGATCTCATGCAGCCGCTCGAGAATGTCGTCGTTCTCGACGAACTCCGCGATGGTTAGCTTGCCCATCACGTGGCCGATTTCGTTGATGGATTTGACCACTGCGAAGTCTCCCGGGCTTCGATCGAGATCCTTCACGAACACCCCGTCGATCTTCAGATAGTCCACGGGAAGATTACGCAGATAGGAATATGAAGACAGACCGGTGCCGAAATCGTCGAGGGCGAAGTGGCAGCCGATGATCTTCATCCTGTTCATGAACTCAACGGCCTGATCGAGATTGGCGATGGCGGCAGTCTCGGTGATCTCGAAGCAGATTTTCGACGTCGGGACCGGGCTGCGCGTCAGCTCCTCGAGAACGTAATCCGCAAACCCTTCGTCGTTGAGAGAGTGCCCTGACAGATTGATGGAGAAGTGGCCGAGCGCGTCGACCTCATTGCCTCGCGATGCCAACCACTCCAGGGCGTTGTGAATCACCCATCGATCGATCGCGGTCATCCGGTTGTAGGTCTCCGCCGCGTGTATGAAGTCCGCCGGTGCGATCTTGTTGCCTTCGTCATCGAGCATCGTCAACAGAAACTCGAACTGTGGAGGCGCATTCGTCGCAGCAATCGGCACGATCCGCTGATAGTTCAGTAGCAAACGATTCTCGTCGAGAGCACGATCGATCTGGGCGACCCACTCCATGACGCCGGTGCGCAGCGCCAACTTGCTGTCGTGGGGCTCGTAGATCTGAATTCGATTGCGCCCTGCATCCTTGGCGGCATAGCAGGCTGCATCGGCATTCTTCATCAGCTCGTTGACGTCTTCCACGGACTCGTCGATGGTGACGACGCCGACGCTCGCGGAAAGGGAGAAGTGGCGATCCTCCCAATCGAAACGGTAATTACGAATCGCTTCGAGCTGACGCTGGGCGATCTCTACGCCGATTTCCGGAGTCACCTGCTCGAGGAGCGCTCCGAACTCGTCGCCGCCGAGGCGCGCGAGGGTGCCACGCGCACCGCGCAACTCGTGCCTGAGCTTACGCGCCAGAATCTTGAGAAGCTCATCCCCCGCGGAGTGGCCGGCGGTGTTGTTGATGATTTTGAACTGGTCGAGATCCGAGTACAGCACGACGTGACGCTGATCTTCGGTATGCGCAGTGACGATGGCTTTCTCCAGCCTGTTCTCAAACTCCTTGCGGTTGATGAGCCCGGTGAGCTCGTCGTGGCTCGCCTGATACGCAAGCTGGTTGTGCATGTTCTGCAGCATTCTGTGCGATGCGCGCTCCATGAGCGGCAGGTCGAACTCGTCGAGAACGAGAACCGTGCCGTCCGTGAGACATTGCACCAGCTCGCGTAGATTCAGCTCCCGGACCTTGATGCCCTTGCGATTCACCAGCACGAAGCTCGCGTGCGCCTCGCCTACCCACGCCAGCGACAGGATCGCACGGCCTCCACCGCTATCGTCTGACACCGCAAGCCAATCCCCCACCTTGAGCTTGCGCGCTCGAACGAGCCACTGGCGCCATTCCCGCTGACTTGCCGGATCGGCGCGCTCCGGGGCCGGATCGGTCTCAGGCACGACGTCTTCGAGGCCCACCGCCTTCGCAGAGTCGTTTGGCTCGAACCTCACGGTCTCCCCCTCGCCCTCACCTCGCAGCGCTTGCGACAACCGACGCAACAGCGGCGTGCGCCGCCCCGGCTCGAAGGAGATGCTGGTGAGTCCCGCATCGACCGCACTGAGGAGTTCCGAAGGCTCGACGAACTCGGCGCTTCCGGGCGCGATGCGCCCCGAGAGCTGTCCCCACAGCCGCTCGAGGACGCCGAGGTCCTCGTTCCAGGACTCGCTGTCGGGCCCGTGGCGAAGATGATGGTGGACGAGGAGATTGCGCCAGCCCGGATTCAGGAGATCGAGAATCAGCACCGGCACGTCCTGTCCCGCAAGACGTTGCTCCACCTCGCTTACGACGTCGCGCCGCGCGCGGGCCAAGCGTTGCTGCCCTTCACTCGCCCGCACCGTGCGTTGAATGTTCCCGTGATAGGTCCGGGTCTGCCGATCGACCAGTGGATTCAATCGATCGAGCGCCTCAGTGAAAATCGTGGGCTTTTCGTCGAACTCATCGATCACGCGTTCCATCACCGAATCCACTTCGCGGCCCACTTCGCGGTCTATGCCCTCGCCTTCGTCTCCCGCATTACCGAGTTTCGCGAGCTGATTGAGCACCTGCATGGCCGCGTGAGGGCGACCCGATTGGGTCTTCAGGAAGTCGGGATCCTGGGTAGCCAGCTTGTACAACGTTAGCTCCAGCCGTTTCACCCACTGTTTCACCCCCTCGGTGAGCAGATTGTCCTCGCGAATGGAAGCGACCAGGCTACCCACCACGTCCATCGCATCGGCCTGCGAGTCACTGATGCGCTTGCTCTCGCCGCCTTCCTCGTGGGAGCGAAGCAAGCCGAGCAGCCGGTCACGAATTTCCGGGCTGTCGATCAAGCCACCTCCGAGCTCGGTTTCGAGCTGACACAGACCTTCGGTAACCTGACTCGCGGTGTATGTATTGGGGCTTGCCTCGGTGCCACCTCTGCCGCCGAACCCGCGACGCGATTGACGCTGCAGATTGAGTAAGGTGGTCGCTGCCTGGAACACGTCCACGGTGGGTGCCGCGGGACCCCCCGCATAGAAGCTTGCGGCGGTCGTTCGCCCCCCCGGCCCGATACGCTCGAGACTGGCCGTCGACGCAGCGCCCGCGGCTGGTTGAGAGCCTGCGGCTGGTTGAGCGCCTGCGGCTGGTTGAGAGCCTGCGGCTGGTGAGGCGCCTGCGGCTGGTTGAGCGCCCGCGGCTGGTGAGGAGCCTGCGCCTGATTGCGATTGATGACCCACCCCGGACATCGCCGCAGCGGCGCCTTGAGAGGACGGCGCCCCCGGCTCATCGACCCCCGACGTTGGGCCATCG
>JAPULC010000068.1 GCA_027295305.1 Gammaproteobacteria bacterium | reverse complement strand
GAGGCGTACGCGGTCATTATGATGATCGGGATATCCTCGCCGCTTGCTCGAATCTGTTGGATCAGGGCAAGACCATCCATGCGGGGCATTTTCAAATCCGTCACCACCAAATCGAAACGTTCCTTCTTGATCCGCGCCAGTCCCTCCACGGGGTCTTTGTAGGTGTCGACAACGTGGTCCTCCCGGATTAACGTTGCCGCGACCGATTCCCGCATCATTTCTTTGTCGTCTATGACACAAATTCGAGCCATCTAGTCGTCTCCTCCAGCTTGTTCCACTTGTACGTCTTTCGGCCGCGACGGAAGCGACAGTTCCAACGACGCCCCGCCGCCGGCTCGGCATCCCACTCGGATGTGACCGCCGTGGGCTTCCACGATTCGATGGACAATGGCCAGCCCCAACCCCGTACCCGTATCCTTGGTTGTAAAGACGGGATTGAACACGCGATGCGCGATTTCCGGCTTGATTCCCGGCCCGTCGTCCTCCACTAGGATTCGAACCAGCGAATGATCATCGCCGCCAAGCCTGTGGCGGATCCACACCGATCCTCCCGGATCGCAGGCGTCGATCGCATTGAAAACAAGGTTCATCACCGCGCGCTCCATCTGCATGGGATCGCAATACACCTCGACATCATTCATACGTCGGTCGACATCAATCTTCACTTTTACGGCACTCGCTTGCGGCGCGGTCTGCGCCAACACGCTCTCGATAATATTTCCGAGCCTTGAACCGCGGCGGTGTGGCTGGGACTCTCCCGCGAAGGCGAGAATGTCGCCCACGATGCTTTCCAGATTGCGCACGCCGACGGAGATGCGCTGCGCGATGTCTCGCTGCTCAGGCTTGTCTTCCAGATCTTTTTCCAATAGTGACGCGTAGAGCCCGATCGCGCCGAGCGGGTTTCGTATCTCATGCGCCACGCCGGCGGCCATCTCGCCCAACGCCGCGAGCCGCTCGCGACGTGCCAGCTCCTTGCGTTTTTCAAGCAACTCGTCACGCAGACGTCGCACCTCTCGACCGAGGATCTCGTGCGACTGCTTGAGACGTTCAGTCACCTCGTTGTAGGACTCGACAATCGTCGCGAGCTCGCTCTCACTAACCGTCGCGCTAACCATTACGACGCCTCGTCCAAATGAGTCATGCGCGCGGTGCCGAACCCGTCATCGCGGTAGGCACAAAGCGCCTGTCCCGTCGAGTGCGTCGACCGCATCGCCGATGTGACGGCCTGCTTTCTTGCCGACAAAATACGGACATCCTCTTCATCACGGTCGATGAGCACCCGCAAGCGGGATCCTATGTCCGCAAGAAGTCCCTCGGCCTCAAGCCGCTGCGTCGAGTCAAACTGAGTTCGATGCGTCTCCCAATCTCTGCGCACCGGCTCCAGACGTTGTACGACTTCGCCGAGCCTTGCCGAAAGCCTTTGGCGCTTCGCCAAGACGGTGAGCAAGGGATCTATGTCCTCCATTGTTACCAGTGACCGTTGCTCATCTGCGTACCCCGCCAGCTCGGCGTACAAATCCACCTGCTCGTGCAGCAGCGACAGGATGTTCGCCGGGCCAAGGGGCAACGACGTGGCGGAAGCCTTCGACATAGTGACCAAGCTCCTTTATGCATCAAAACAATTCCGTTTCATTCAGCCAACCGAGGTAGCGCTTCCAGTCCTCGCGACGCTCCGGTGACACACTGCCCTCGAACGCGGCGTCCGACATCGAATCCACGAGAATCTCCGCCCGCGCCAAGGCGGCGCGAGCTTCATGAGGCCGACCGAGAAATACGTGACAGTTGATGATTTGCACATACGCCGCCAACCCCGTGGGCGAATCCTTGAAAATCGCGGCCGCTTCTTCGTAGAGCTTCAGCGCCTGGCGGTAATCTTGAGTCTCGAAGTGACAGTCGGCCTCGTAGAGCGTGGCATGCCGATAGTAGACTTTCTCCAGTCGACCGAGCGACTCCGCCCCGCGACTCTCGTACTCGTCTATGATCCTGCGATATAAGTCGCGCGCATGACGGAAACGCGATGCGGCTTCGATCTGCATCTGCTGAATCTCGCCCGCGAAAGATGCATCCGCCGATTCGAGCTTCAACGCCAACGCACTTCGCCGATACGCATCCGCGAGTAGAAACCGCGTTCGACCGGCACGAGAGTCGTCCGCGAAACGCTCGAGGGTCTCCTCCATCACAGCGATCGCCCGCTCGAACTCGTTGACCCTGCTCAGCACGTCACCCAAGAGAAACGCCGCGTCGGTAAACTCCGGTGCTTGCGGCGTAAAGACGTCGGAGGTGGCGGTGACGATCCTCAATGTCGCTTCGGCGAGCGACTCATTGCCCGGTCCAAGTGCCAAGTAACATTCGGCGAGCGGCACCAGCGTCCGTGCGCCGTCCAGAGTCCGCGGAAAGCGGCGATAGCAAGTTTGATACGACTCGATCGCCTCCGTGAGTCGACCCATGGCTTGGTTCAGCTGCCCGACTCGAAGGAGCGCGCGGGGCACCAACGCGTGCCCGGGGCGCTCAGACGAAAACGAATTGTACAAGTCGACGGCACGCTGCCGCCGTCCCGCACGAGCATACAACTCGGCCGC
>JAPULC010000067.1 GCA_027295305.1 Gammaproteobacteria bacterium | reverse complement strand
CGTCGGACGATGGACATAGCGTCGCGGGTGAACCGAAGGTCACAGCACTGTGACGCGTGAATTGAACGGCGCCCATGAGCGCGTTTATCGTGGCGACGGCGCGGGAGCGTTCATATAGCGAGAGCATCGACGGCATGGCGGTGCTCATCATGATGCCGACGATTGCGAGCACTGCAACGAGCTCGGTGAGCGTGCTTCCTTGCCGCCGCACAATGGTACGTCTTGTTGGGGAGCGACGAACACTAACGCACCGTTAGCGCGCTTCTTGTGCGAATGGGGCTCGATCGAATGTAGGAGAAAGTCCGGAACATTCGACAGGCTCACGAAATTGCGCGTAGGAGCGGCTTCCAGCCGCGATTGCGACGTCTTGCGAAATGCTAGAGATCGCGGCTGGAAGCCGCTCCTACGGCGAAGGGTGTTGTTCGAGGTGTATTGAGCTACTCGAGCTCGAGCTTTTTCAGCTTGTAGCGCAATGCCCGGAAGGTGATCCCAAGCTTCTTCGCGGCTGCCGTTTTGTTCCAGCGGGTCGCCTCGAGGGCATCCAGAATGAGCTTTTTCTCGAAGTCCTCGGTGAGGATCGACAGCGACTGGTCGTCGTCGCCGGCCTTTGCGTCTGCGTTGTCGATTGACTGCTCTTCCAGCATCACGGATGAGATGGCCGCCGGCGAGAGATGCAGATCGTGGGCTTCGATCTGATTGTCCTCACAGAGGGTGAACGCGCGCTCGAGCACGTTCTCCAGCTCGCGAACATTGCCTGGAAACTGGTATTCCTTGAGTGTCTCCATCGCGTCGTCCGAGATGGTGGGGGCCGCGCCGCCATACTCCCGCGCGAGCTTGTCGAGTATCTGGTCCGCGTGCATCGGAATGTCCTCGATACGCTCGCGAAGACTCGGCACGGCCAGCTCGATCACGTTGATGCGGTAGTAGAGATCCTGGCGAAACCCCCCCCTCTCCACTTCCGCAGCGAGGTCGCGATGGGTGGCCGAGACGATGCGCACGTCGATCGGCACTTCCTGCTGCGAGCCAATGGAGCGCACCGCCTTCTCCTGAATGGCGCGCAGGAGCTTCACCTGCATGTTCAGTGGTAGATCCGCCACTTCGTCCAGGAACAGCGTGCCGCCATGAGCCGCCTGGAATAAGCCTTCCTTGTCGGCCACTGCACCCGTGAAGCTCCCCTTCTTGTGGCCGAAGAATTCGCTCTCCATCAGCTCACTGGGGATCGCACCGCAGTTCACCGCCACGAAGGGCTTCGCAACGCGCGGGCCCTGCTCGTGCATCAGGCGTGCGGCCACCTCCTTGCCACTCCCGGACTCGCCGCTGATGTAGATAGGCGCCTGACTGCGAGCGAGCTTGCCAATCTGCATCCGCAGCCGCTGGATGGCTTCGGAATGGCCGGTGAGCCGTGCCGCCCCCGCCGGCGCATCGATGTCCATCGGCCGCAGATTCAGCGCCGTATCCACGAGACGGCGAAGCTGCTCCAGATTCACGGGCTTCGAGACGAAGTCGAAGGCGCCGGATTTCAGTGCTTCGATGGCGGTGTCCATGCTGCCGTGCGCAGTGATCACCGCCACTGGCGTGTTGGGGTATTTCTCCGACATGAGCTTTACGAGATCGATGCCGTTGCCGTCCGGCAGATTCATGTCGGTGAGGCAGAGATCGAAGTTCTCCTTCGTGAGGAACTCCCTCGCGGTCGTCAGATCGGCTGCGCTCTCGGTGTCGATGTCCATGCGTGCGAGCGTGATCTCGAGCAGCTCGCGAATGTCGGGCTCGTCGTCGATGATGAGTGCTCTTTTGTCGCGCATTGTCGTCACTCAGTTCGAGATGCGGTCGGGATGACTGAACGTGATTCGAAAGCAACTGCCGCCGCCTTCCCACGGCGTATAGCCCAGGCGCGCCTGGTTTGCCTCGCAGAGCTCACGCGATATGTACAGACCAAGCCCGGTGCCGGTGGTTTCAGTCGTATAGAACGGTTCGAACAGATTCTGCACTTTGCTCTGCTCCACCCCGGCCCCATCGTCGATTACATTCAGAAACGGTCTCTCCGTGATGGCGTCGATGCCGGCCGTCAAACGCAGTGTGGCCTTGCCCGTCTTCTGCTCGCTATAGCGTAGTCCGTTCTGCGCGAGATTGGTGAGCACCTGCGTGAGTTGGCCGGGGTCGATACGCACCATGATGTCTCGCGGATCCGCCTCGACGCGAATACTGGCATGTGCCCAATTAGCTTCCTTGAACTCGCGCACAAACTCCTCGAGCCATTGCTTGAGCGGAATGCGCTCGGGACTCGGCAATTTGCGCCGGGATAGCTCGAGCACGTTTTCGATGACGTCGTTCATGCGCCGGGAATGATTCTGAATGATGTCCGTGAGACGCACATCGCCTCGGTCGAGGTGTGTCGACTCCTTGAGCAATTGCGCCGCATGGCTGATGGCGCCAAGGGGGTTGCGAATCTCGTGGGCGATCGATCCGGAGAGGCGTCCGAGCGCCGCCAGCTTCAATTGCTGGGCCTGTTGCTGAAGGGCGGAGGCATCTTCCAGGAACACGATCACGTCGGTCTCCGAGCGCTCGCTCGCCGCGCTGAAATTCACGCGCAGCTCCGGGCCGGAGTCGATGAGCTGGAAGGGCTCGGCACGCAGATCGTGATTGCCTTGCCAGGCGGCCATGGCCTCATAGATCCTGTCCGGCAATCGCTTCGGCGTCTCGTCGTCATCGGCCAGCCCGATCAGCGTTCGCGACGCCTGATTCATGAGGCGTACGCGCCCCGATGCGGTGCTCACGACGATGCCCGTCATCATGCGCTGGATGATCATCCGATTGAGGTGCTCGAGGGTCGCCACCTCCGCAGCCCGCGTAAGCGAGGTGATCTCCATGCCGCGAAGGCGCGTCGAAAGTGTCTGAATGGCGGCGGAAGTACCGAAATAGAGCACGCCGAGGATGCCCGCCTGGACGTAGTCGGCGGATGGTGCATACGGGACCAGGGAGAGATAGAACTCCTCGTAGAGCACTGCAATGGTTGCGATGGCCGGCACCGCCATGATCACGCGGCCGGTCACGAGGATGCTCCCCGCGGCAACCGACACGATGATCAGGGTTCCGAGACCGCTGGTGACCCCTCCGCTGAAATGCATGAGCAGCGTCAGCGAGACGACATCGGCGGTGACCAGCAGGAACGACAGCAGCTGATGATCCACCGTTCGAGCAGAGGGCACGAGCCCACTCGCGGCGATCATGACATTCAAGATGATGTAGGCAGCGACCGTCAGCTCGAAGAAATCCGAGTTCAGCGCACCAAGGGGTTGGTCTCCGAGCTCGTTGATGAACACCACCAGCAGCGAGATGCCGATGACGATGCGATAGTAGTGATATATGCGCAGCAGGCTCGCGCCTTGGAGCCGCCGCTGATCGTCGATTTGCTCGATGATCTCTTCTTGATCGGTTTCAGTGACACGGGCTTCGTCACCGTAGGTGTCGGGCTCGTCGGCTAACGCTTGTCTGGCGACGTTCACGGCTGAAGGATCAACGCCGGGCGGGCGAGGGCGGGCTCAGCCGCCGATCCCGTTCGCGGCGGGCGGGCGGGGTGCATCGGGGGAGTCGGTTTGCGGATGCGTCAGCCGCAGCGGCGCCAGCTTGTCCGGGCGGTCGATCAGTCCGAAGCTCACCACGTTCAGCCAGGATCGATCGCGATTGCGTATCGAGTCGAAGACGACGAAGTTACCCGTCTCGTCGAGAGAGGGAAAGGTAGGAAAGTTGTGCACCAGCACCCTCAGCGAGTCGCCGGCAACGGGCTCGAGGCCGAGGCGCATGTAGGCTTCGATCATGATCGCGAGCGCATCGGGAACCGCCGGGGTTTGAGGAAAGTTCTCGACGACGTAACGACCCCGATTCACCGCGGCCACGTAGGCTTGTCGGCGCATGTAGTAGCGCGCTATGTGCACCTCCGAGTCGGCGAGGAGGTTGCGTAGATAGATCATCCTTTGGCGCGCGTCGACCGCATATTCGCTGTCGGGGTAGCGCGCGACGAGCTGGCCGAAGTCGGCGAACGAATCGCGCGCCGCCCCCGGATCGCGCTTGGATGGATCCGTCGGCATGAGGGTGTCGAAGAAGCCCCGATCCTGCTCGAACGCGGAGAGCCCCTTGAGGTAGTAGGCGTAATCCACGTCGCGATGCCGGGGATGGAGCCGGATGAAGCGGTCGGCGGAGGCGCGCGCCTGGTTAAACTCGTACGCCATGAAGTGGGCATACACGATCTCGAGCTGTGCCTGCTCGGCGTAGCGGCCGAACGGAAAGCGCGACTCCAGCGCCTGAAGCTGGTCCACTGCGTCCTCGTACGAGGCAGCCCGCATGCTAGATTGCGCGTTGCGGTAGAGCTGGTCCTCGGTGCTATTGGCGTATTTGTCCTTGTCATCCTTGTCGTTTCCGAAAAACGGCAGCGAGGAGCAACCCTGAAGGACGAGAACGATGCTGATCAGCAGGCTGAGTCGGTTAAGCATGGCCGTGAAAAAAGACGGTATCTGAAGCTTATTAAAGCACAGGACAGCAGTGCCCTATAGAGAATTAGAGGCCGGAGGAGGGGCTGTGAGCCGCATCCGGGAACGGGCCGTGGTGCCCATGGAGCTTGCAGGTCAGCGCCTCGATCAGGCCGCAGCGGAGCTGTTTCCGGTCTATTCGCGCAGCCGCTTGTCCGAATGGATCAAGGCGGGCGCGTTGACCGTCGACAGCGCAAAGGTGCGACCGCGTGCATTGCTTCTCGGGGGCGAGGCGCTGTGTCTCGAGGCCGAGCTCTCCGCGGATACGGACGACCACGCCCAGCCGGTGGAATTCACGCGGATATTCGAAGATGAACACCTCATCGTCGTGTACAAACCCTCGGGCCTGGTCGTGCACCCGGGAGCGGGCCACAGAGATCAGACCCTGGTGAATGGACTCCTTCACTTCGACCCCGCTCTCGGCGCATTGCCGCGGGCCGGGATTGTCCATCGTTTGGACAAAGATACATCCGGGCTCATGGTGGTGGCCCGCAGCCTGGTAGCGCACGCGGCACTCGTGCGCGCGTTGCGTCGGCATGAAGTCAAACGCACCTATTGGCTCGTGGCGGAGGGGCGGATGACGGGTGGCGCCACCGTGGAGGCTCCCGTGGGTCGCCATCCTCGTGCCCGCACTCGGATGACTGTGCGCGAAGATGGTCGCAGGGCGCTCACGCACGTACGGGTGGTCGAGCGTTTTCGCGCTCACACCCTGGCGGAAGCAGTCCTCGAGACGGGACGTACGCACCAGATTCGGGTGCACATGAAACATCTCGGATATCCCATCGTCGGTGATCGCAGCTACGGGTTTCGAGGGCGATTGCCCCGGGGAGCGGGAATCGCGCTGCGGGCTCAGATACAGGGGTTCCGTCGCCAGGCGCTTCACGCCCGCGAGCTTGCTCTCGCGCATCCGGTGTGTGGAAAAGAGATGAGGTGGCGTGCGCCGCTTCCCGAGGACATGCAGACCTTGTTGGATGCGCTGCGCAAGGACGCAGGAGAAGACAGATGACCCCGGCGCTTCTGCATCCATGTTGGTCGGCGCCCATCGGGGTCGGCGCTGCCGTGACGTTGCGACATCCCGGCGTGAGCGTGGCCCCCTATACGGGACTCAATCTTGCCTATCACACGGGAGATGACGCTGCGTGTGTCAACGAGAACCGCGCTGCACTTCTCAATCGGCTGGGTCTCGAAGACGTGCAATGGCTCGAACAGGTCCACGGCACGCATGTTTTGGAGGCGAGTGTCGATTCCGCCGCGAACGCGCCGCAAGCGGACGGGGCGGTGACCTCGGCTGCCGGGCTCGCGTGTGCGGTGATGGTGGCGGATTGTCTGCCGGTGCTGCTCGCGACAAGGAGCGGCAACAGGGTGGGGGCACTGCACGTGGGCTGGCGAGGTCTACTCGCAGGCGTGTTGGAGTCGGGTTTGAATCAGATGGAGAGCACGGCACGGAATCTGGTGGCGTGGCTCGGTCCGTGTATTTCAGGGGAGGCCTACGAGGTGGGTCCGGAAGTGCGCGATGCCTACCTCGATGCACCGGGCAGCGAAGCCAGCGAATCGGCTTTTTTGCCGAGTCCCGGTAGGTCACATCACTGGCTGATGGATCTGCGGGCTATTGCCGCGCACAAGCTCACGACGCTGGGGGTGACCTTTGAGGTGAGCCCGCGCTGCGCCTACCGGGAGCACAAGCGCTTCTATTCCTACCGGCGCGATGGCGTGACGGGTCGCTTTGCAGCCCTCGTATGGATTACCCCGCGCAGTGAGTGAAATGGTGCAGGCACCATTTTCCGCTCGAGGCTCGAACCTCGCGTTTGCGGTCGAGAGCGTCGAACTGGGAATTCTGGTGTGGGAGCGGCTTTAGCCCGGGGCGCCTACTTAGCCGCGAATCATCGGGCTTACAGGATTCACCATTCGCGGTCTGGTGTGGGAGCGGCTTTAGCCGCGAATGCTGCATCCCACGAGAC
>JAPULC010000066.1 GCA_027295305.1 Gammaproteobacteria bacterium | reverse complement strand
AGCAGTGGGCGAACAGCGCACACGCCGTGGGGGTGCCGGGGGGTAGCTCGAGCAGCGCGGCCAACTCGACGCCTTCAGAGTTTTTGAAAGATGCCTTTCGGCGCTGAATCACAGGCATGGGTGGACCCTCGAACGAGTGTTGCGCGACTGCAAGAATGGGGTCAGACCTGGGTCGGACCCCATTTTACGGTGTTGGCTCTGTGATCACGCCATCGAGGAAGGCGGCAACGGCCTCGTTGTAGGGTTCGGCGGCTTCGTAATAGACGTTGTGGGGTGCGCCTTCGACGAGTGAGTAGCGCGATCCCGACACGAGCCGGTGCAGTCGCTCGGCATTGGGCACCGCGCGGTCGAGGGAACCCACCACGACCATCAAAGGCGATGTGATGTCGCTTACCCGCTCTGCAAGCGTCTTGGACTCCTCGATGGTCTGCGGGTTACGCGGCCTGGGATTGCGCATGTACTCGAGTCGCGTGGCGGTCGAGCGGATGCGCAGATAGCGCTCATGCATCCGTGGATGCGCGCTCTTGAATCCGTCGGTGAGTGAATCGCCAATCGGCAGAAACAGGATGTCGGGATCCAGCGGTTTGAGGGTGCGTGGCGGTGCGGCGGCGTCTCCGGCAACGCCGGAGCCCGAGACGATGAGCGCGGCCGCGTCGCCAGGATGCCTTGCTGCCCAACGCGTGATGGTCGCGCCACCCATGGAATTTCCGGCGAGAATCGGCCGCTCGATGCCCAAGGCCGCAAGGAAAGCTTCGAGCTCGTCGGTGCGGTCCGGTTCGTCTTCACCCCGGGGGGAATTCGATGAGTGCCCGTGATTGACGCTGTCGTAGGCGATGACGTGGAAGCGTTCGCCGAAGGCATCGAATTGTTGCCACCACGCCTCCCCGCACGAGCTCATGCCATGCAGAAAGACGAACGGCCGCCCGCTGCCTTTTTCGACGTAATAGATGTCCTGGCCGTTGACTTCGATCCACGCCATGAAACGCTCCCGGATCTCTGAAGGGCATCTACAGGCGGGCGAGCATACCATGGGTGGGTAATGCGGAGCCCGAGCACGGACCTGGGGAAGGCGGGGAGAGAGGGAGGTTGGCCCGCACTCCGGCTCCTCTGACAGATATATGGGATCGCGTCTGTCGTATTTCAATATACGCGCGAGTCGGGAATTCCCGTCGGGCTTCACGCGATGATGTGGTGACGCAATCTCCCGTGAGCGGTCCAGCGTAGGGTCGGCGTCAAGGGATGGCGGGTTCGATCGATACCCGCCAGACGCCGCAGACTCGTGATGAAGGCGTAACTCCCATAGGGAAGGGCGTCCGGCAGCACACGCCAACCCCGCGCAAGGTCGTCGATCTCGTCGCGTAACGCCTCGAGTTTCATCACGTCCTCTTCGGGGACTCGACTCCCGCGGTGCACGGTCTCGAGTTCCATCCCCCACAGCGACCCGAGGATGCCGAGATAGGCTTGCATGCGCTCCGTGTTCGTCGCCATGGCATGCACGAGTTCGGCCAGAGAACGAGAGTGTGTTCCCGGCGATGACGAGGACCCCGCATCGAGCGCCCGGCGGACCTGGTGAAGTGAGGCGCCCACCTGAGACTGCACGAAGGCGATGCCTTCCCCCTCTCGAAGCTCATCCAATATCATGGCCAGCCCTTTCGCCCGGGGCAGGCACGCGTCCAGAATACGCAGTTGCTCCTCGATGGTGACGCGTTCGACGTCCCGAGGGTCGCGGGCGCAGGCGCGTTCGAGCTCGTGCCTCGAAAGCGCACACAGAACGTTCACACGAACATGATGGGAATCGTCGATGCCGAGGGAGTCGACGGCTGCGGACGTGACTCCCGGCGCCACCAATCCGGCATCTTCCAGATCGGATAAATGCGCTTGGGGCGCTACACCCCGCGGTCCTTGGGGGCTAATGGCCAACATCACCGGAGCTCGATCCTCGACGAAAATCGCCAACGGATCGAGAAGGCAGAGCGCAGGCGCCAGCGTCGAGTTCGAATCCAGCGCCACGGGTGCGTCGGCGACTCGAATCACCCCGCCGGCAACATGTTCGACCACGAGGTCTTCGTCGAGTAGATCCAGAGCATGGTCGTCGACGCCGACCAGGTCGAAGCACAGTGTCGTTTGACGCTCATCGGAGAGAGTCTCAGCCAGCAATCCCCGCTCGAGGGTGATGTGCGGCTGGCCGGGATCGAGGGCGCGTGCAAGCACCTCGCGGAAATCCCCGATCAGTATCTGTTCATAGAGACGTCGAGCCTCTTCGTTGCGTGGATTCATCGAGATCTCGAGCAACACCTGCTCGTGGTGATCCAGCCGCGCGATGTTGGCGAGCTCGAGACCCATCGTGTCCGCGATGAACGCCTCCGCCGCATCCAAAAGCTTCTGACGCGAGCGTCGCACCCGGGCGATGACCTCGATGCAGGGCACGACCAAGTGCTTGGTGAGCTGCTCTCCTGTTCGAGCGCCCGCTGTGCCGCCCAGTGCTTTGAGCACGCACGAGTCTTCATCGTCGTCGAGAAGCTCCTCGAGCTCTTCGCAAAGCTCGCCCCGCAACGCGGCACTGGCGCCATCGAGCCATTGACGCAACACCCGGCGTCCGAGGCGACGAAGATCGTCTGCGATCTCCACTCGTTCGAGAACGTAGGCGACGGCAGGTGCACACTCGCCTTCGAGCAGGGGTTGCCACAGATCGGGGCGCTGATCGAGAAGCGAGACCGCGTCCATCGCCACCTGTTCGACGAACGCCTGCGTCGTATTGCGCCCAGAACCGACCGCCGAAAGCACAGCGCGTAGGTCCTGTGTCAACGACGCATGGGAGTTCAGGGTCTGTTCCAGATGCTCCTGCATCAACTCTCGAGGACG
Organism: Gammaproteobacteria bacterium; assembly: GCA_027295305.1. Classification (GTDB taxonomy): domain Bacteria; phylum Pseudomonadota; class Gammaproteobacteria; order Pseudomonadales; family Azotimanducaceae; genus JAPULC01. The sequence goes on along the minus strand of JAPULC010000066.1, from coordinate 8,421 downwards.
ACCGTATCGGTCGGCGAGCTCGATCAACTCGCCGGGCACTGGCGAGTGATGTTCCAACAGGGGACGGACGACGCGTTCCAGACCGCGGCTCGTGAGATTGCCGCCGAACTCGAGAACACGCGCGTGCGCCTCGTCCGCCACTGCGACCAGTGACGCGACCACCGTGCCATGGAGGTTGTCGGGCTTCAGCTGTAGCTTGAAGTGACCTGGAAAGACCCATTCGAGGTCGTAGCGAACGTTGGCCGCCATGCAGTGCGGCGCATCCAATGCTTCGCCCCGGGCATCTCGAAGTGTGCACCACGATGTGGCGGCGGAAGCCCTCGCCGCGAGCAGCACCTGGCCTTCGATGTCGAGCTCGATGGATTTGAGGTTGCTATCGGGAAGCTGATCGGGTTCGAGCAGATGAGCCAGCCGCGGCAGGTCATTGGCAATCGCATCGTGTAGCAGCACGTGCGATGGATGCTCGAAACGAAAGTCGAGCAGTGCGCGGGACCCACGGGTCGTCGTTGCGTCAAAGCTGAAAGGTGTTCGAAGTTGGCCGGCGACGGCAACCAGAACGTCGAAACAATATTGGAGATCGTTCTCCGGTGTGCGTCCGATGATGGCACCGCGCCCCGAGGAGCCGCCGAGGGTGAAGTGCATGCCGTCGGAGGCATCGTTTTCGCTTGGCGCGGCCTGGCGCGTCTCGGCCTGACGCGGCGCGGCCTGGTTCCACGACCAGGTGAGCGCATCGTAAGGCAGTTGTCCCACGGGGGTGAGAAGCAAGCGCAGCCACTGCGAGCCCTTGAAGCGCTCATCGAGACGCTTGGCGAATTGGCGTAGGCGCGCCTTCAAGGCCGCGTCCACGACCGCACGGACGCGTTCCGAGCCTACGTCCTTGGTGAGGAGGTCTCCCAGTTCATCCAGCGCGCTGGGATCGCCGTCGGTCGCGTGCAGAAGCATCTGCACACTTTCCAGAAACTCGATACCAGGGTCCAGCTTGGCACCGGTCATGGATTGGAATAGCTGTGTGCGGGCAACCATGGGTTCAGCCGACGAGAGCCACGGCGCTTCGAGCGAATTCGTCGAACCAGCGGTCGGCGAGGTTGGAGAGCGCTTGCAGATTCTGGCGGCTGGTGTCGTCGAGCTCGTCCTTCACGTCCGCAAGCTCGGAATTCACGCGTAGATATTGCTTGCCGAGAAGTTGCCGCGCCTGTCGCTCGACCAGCGTCGTGTCCATGGCGATGCCGAGGAGATCGTGATCGATCCAGCCGAGCACGCCGAAGGAGCGGCTCTGCTTGCCGGGAATGGCGCGAGTGCCGTGCCCGCTGCCAACGGAGAGCAGTCTGATTTCCTCATCGGGCCACAGGCTCTTCGCCTCGGCATAGGCGGTCAAGGTGGCGCTCCCGCATATGGGACTTGCGTCGATGAGCCAGCGATTGTTGACTCGCGCGGTGGGAAAGAAGAGCGGCAGCGCACTGGCAGCGTCGGCGGCATCGAAGGTGCGGATACGCTTTTTGCCTTTGTTGGAAAGCAGGAGCGGGCGGCGTGCCTCCACGTCGTATGTGATGAGGATGGTGGGGGTCGATGCGTCCGACAGGTAGCTGTCGCGGAAGAACTGCTTCAGCGCCCGCCGCTTCCTCTTACCGTCGTATCTCGGGGTGCGCTGAATCAGATCCCCCGGCCGCTCCCACGCGGTGCGATCGTAAATCTCGCGAAGCTTCTGGGGGCTGAAGAGATCGGCGCTATCGCGTGCAGGGAGGCGCAAGACCCCGAGGGCGCAGGCAAGGGCCGCGCCGCTCGAGATGCCCACCACGAGATCGAAGGTGCTGTGCAGGGGTTGGGGGAGCTCGGCTTCGAGGCGCGCGAGAAAGCGGGCAGTCGCGAGAACGCGTACACCACTCGCATCCAGCGCGAGCACTCGCTTGACCATGACCCCTCCCCTCAATGGCCGATAACAGGCCACCAGTCCTGATGTTCAGCGAGCGATTCCCTCTCGCTCCACCCGCATGAAACCACAAGGCAGGAATTTCCGGTAGAGCGGCTCGTCGGTCGCCTCGCCATGGTTGACCGCGATCAACGCATCATGACCGCCCATGACCAAAGCTAAACCTAGTATATGAATGCTATGCGTGGACGAAGTGGGTGAATGAGATCGAGGTGCGGGCATGAGTGAACAACGTGAGCTGCCGCAGGTGGGTGCACCGGACCCCGAGCTGAAGAATTCGCCAATTGCCGAGGAAATGGATGAGGAGTCGCCGTTCCTGCGTCTTGAGGTGCCCGGAAAGCCCGGTCTGTTTCTTCAATGGCGAAGCCTATGGTGATGGTGCGTTCGTCAGGAGTGGGGTCGCGGTGCTGCGTTGCGACAAGGGGATGGTGGACGTCGGAACCGGCGGCACCTGAGGATCGTCGTGGTCGAGTGCGCCCAGCGCCGTGAGCGTGGCAGCGGCTACCTGTAGGGTATCGGCATCGTCTCCGGGAGCGAGCTCGAGGAGAATGGACGTTGCTTGCGCGATCGCGTCGAGCCTGCTCGGGATGATCGGTGCCGCTTCGCAGATGTGTTGGATCGGGGTTTGTGCCCGATAGAGGCTGTTCAGGTCGTTCCAATCGGGTGCGACCCCGAACGTCTCGGCGCGTGCACGGTATCGTTTTGCCAGGGACGCATCCAGTCCATCGAGCAGGGACGCTGTCTGAGCCAACCCAGCTACCAGAATTGGGGTGCCTCCCCAGCTTCCGCATGGAACTGAAGAGGGTGTTGTAAGACATCCTCTGATCCACGCCATGGATGGCGTGGCAGAATTCGAACGCGTTGAGCGTTTGGATTCTGGAGGGAGTGAGCACAGGGATGTGCGACACGACCCAGCACAAGTCGGCCCACGTCGAGCCTCGCTTGGCGCACCGGCCTGTGCGACAAGCTCTGAAGAGGGTGTCGCTGGGCCGCTGGCTCCCGAGACGAGGCTTTTCGTGACGCTTTGCTGCTCCAGGCTCGTGATGAGCCCTCTGAGATTGGCGAGATGCGACTCCACAGGCGTGGAGTCGCGATCGAGGTATCGACCGGTGGTAGTGGCTACGAGCCACGCGCCGATCGTGGAATGACTGGTGGGGTCGGGCGAGCCGACCGGCGACAGCGAGTTCTGTAGCCATTCGAGGCCGCGGCTCGCACTCATGGCGGTCCTCGGCTGCACCACGATCTCGACCGGGTCGGTATCCGTATCGTTGTCGTCGTCGGTGACGGTGAGCTCGAATCCCAGCGCTGTCGTTTGGCTGACGGCCGGCGCATCGAAGCTCGGCATGGCGCTATTGGGGTCGCTCAGTGATACGAGAGGTCCATCGGTTTGGAGCCACTCGAACGCGGTGATGCGGCCGTCGGTGTCGTTGCTGGCGGAACCGTCGAGGATCACACGACTACCGCCCGCTACGGTACGGTTGGGGCCGGCGTCGGCCTTGGGTGGATTCAGGACCTCCTGGCAGAAATCGTCGTCACCCTTGCAGATTCTGAGGTGCACTCCCCCGGCATTGGCAACCAGGACGATATCGGAGCCGCATCCGCTCGAGAGGCCGAGGGCCAATGCGATTGCGATCAACCCCGGGTAGCCCATGTTACTCGGTGACTTCGCGAGCCCAGGCGTGTGCCAGGATCTCTCGCACTTCGTCATCCGATGTCTGGTCGAACTTCGTGTACCAGAGTCCAACGGCGTTGAATCGGGCGGGCTGCAACGGGCAGATGACAGTGTCTGCCTCCGCGGCGAGGTCTTCGATGGCCTCGGGGGGTGCGACAGGAATCGCCACGACCAGCCGTGACGGCTTTGCCGCGCGCACGGCTTGGATCCCTGCGCGCATCGTGGCCCCCGTTGCGAGACCATCATCCACGAGGATGATGCAGCGCCCTGCGAGACGTGGCGGTGGGCGGCTTTCGCGATAGATGACCTCGCGCCGCTCGAGCTCCGCCCGTTCCTCTTTGCGCACCCGCTCGATAGCATCGGCGTCGATCTTCAAATCGTGGATGAGATCGTCGTTCAACACCTCCACGCCCCCCGTGGCGATGGCGCCCATGGCAAGTTCCGAGTGCCCTGGCACGCCGAGCTTTCGCACGATGAGGAGATCGAGCTCGGCGTCGAAGCCTGTCGCGACCTCGCGCGCAACCGGGACGCCCCCTCGGGGAAGTGCCAGAACGAGCAGATCCTTCTCGTTGCGAAAGTCCGTCAGGGCTTCTGCGAGCTGACGCCCTGCATCGCGTCGATCCGCGTACATGCGTGCTCCCCCGAAGTGGACGATGGTATTCGAATATCGGCGCATCGCGGGCGAGGATCAAGTCGTACGCCGTGCCCGGCTCAAGGGTCTTTGGGGACTGTCTGCTCTTTCAGGCGAGTATCGTTCCGGGAAAGGTTGCGCGGAGTTCCTCGTAGACCTGTCGCGGGTCGTGCTCGTAGCGCTTCGAGAAGTGAAACGGAAGCAAGCGCTCAACAGCGGCAGCAACGGCGATCGCACCGCAGGCGCGTGTGGTGAGATGTTGTGTGCGTTTTGCCTGTTCTGCATCGTCCTCGGTGAAGGTCGCTTCACATACCAGCACGTCCGCCCGGGCGCTGAAGTGCACGAGGGCGTCGCGGTTCTCGGGCGTGTCAGCGAAATCCGTGGCGTAGACGAGCTTTCGCCCAGGCGTGACCATGACGAGATCGTTGGCCAGGTTCTCTACCGACTCCCTGTTGCCATCCGGCAGCTGGATGTGCGCGTCGGTGTCGCCCTGCACCAGATGTTCCTTCAATGCTCGAAGCCAGGGACCGGGTTCGAGGTTGCGTTCGCGCAGACGCTCGCGGCGAATGTTGAGCTGGTTTGACGACTCGAATGCAAAGCTGAGCACGGGAATCCCGTGGTCCAGTGTAATGGCGCGCACGCGAAAGCCCTGCTCTTCGAGGAGGACGCCACCGTTGCTGTGTGCCTCATCAGTTTGCGTCAGCGAGTGGCCGACCTGGATTCGATATCCCTTCGTGATGTCGCCGTGAAGCTCACTGATCAGAAACTCGGGCCCGTCGTCGCCGATGCGATCCCATTCGATGCCACCGATGAAGTGCTCGATGTGCCGGGCAATCCCCGGGGGCCCGTACAGGTGACAGAGCGGGGAACCGCCGAGACGTGCGCGAAGCAGCCATGGAAAACCCGCGATGTGATCGAAGTGCGCGTGGGTGATGAACACGTCGCTCACCTGATGTGCAATGCGTCCCGGAATGCGTGTCGCATCTCCGAGGTCGAAGAGCATGCTGCGCTTGAGATGCTTGAAGCGAAGCTGGAGAAGGGAATCTCCAAACACACCGTTCACCAGTGTGACGCTGAGAGGCCCAACGGAGACGGTGAGGGGCGATGTGCGTTCGGTGAAGGCGGGTAGTTGTTGCTGCGATGGCAGGCTACCGGCAGCGGTGTGAAGGCCGCGGCGAGGTGTTCGGACCGCATCGCGGACGAGCAACGTGTCGACGCGCTGGGGAGACTCGCAGGTCCTCAAGTGCAGATTGGTTTCGTCGATCGCCATCACCTCGCCCATGGTGCAGCAGTGCCCATCGGCAAACAGCGCCACCTGACGTCCTGTCCATTGCTCGCCGGTTGGCGGCATGCCGATTACTTGCACGTCGCGAAGATCGAGAGTGTGTTCGTCGGCGTGTGACAGAAATGCGTTCCACTGTTGCGTGCGATATTTCTCGCGCTCCCGTTTGTTGGGTCGCTTTGCCTTGTCGGAAGCGTTCACCGTATAGATCTGTGCCCTGCTTGCAGCGAGCTCGTCGCTGAGGGGCAACTCATCATCGCGTGTGAGCACCAGGATGGCGTCAACTTTGGCGCACTCGCAGACGCTCAGCAGCAGCTCTGCCGCGGCAGCACCTCGAATGAGCCCAGGGGAATCGATGAGAAGGGTCGCGTTCGTATCGGCGTTTGCCATGACGCGCTCCAAGGCACGCATCAATGGCAATCGATAGCGCGCGGCATCTAAGGTGCAGAGCGGCTCGAGGCCCTCGAGTTGCCATTGCGTATCCGACCATACGGCGAGACTCACCGCGCCAGGTGGACCGAATGCCGGCGAACCGGGATCTGCACTGACGCACTGGCAGGGACGCCCCTTGTGCGCGAGATCTCGCGCAAGTCTCGCTGCCAGCGTGGATTTGCCTACGCCGGGTTCGCCGAAGAGCAGAATACGCCGATGGCCCTCGAGTGCTTCAACGGTGTCGGATGGGGCAAGATTCATTTCACGATTATGGCTCACGACGAGATTGCTTTACCGCTAGGTTTGCGAGCTTGGAAGGATCATTTTCCCATGAGGATTCATGCATAAGTGGTTGTCTGAGCTTGAATTCTGACGGGATTGAACCATATTTCGGGAGATCCCGGTTGGTTTCACACGGATTGCCGGTTGGTTTCACACGGATTGATAGAAGCCGCGCAGATGGCTCACGCCGAAATCGACATCGATATCGAGCGACGTCTCATCACCATCGTGGTGCAGGGCGAGCTCACTGACACCGATCTCCTGGAGGGATACGAGCGGCTGCGCGAACGTCCCGATTTCTCCTCCGATTTCAACGAGCTGGTGGATCTTCTCGCTGCCGATGGTCGCCAGGTGACCGCCGACGGTGTGCGCAGCCTGGCGCGACTCCCGCCTGCCTATTCTCCAGGCTCGCGCCGAGCGGTGGTGGTGCCGAGCGAGATGGGTTACGGCATGGCTCGCATGTACGAGCTCATTCAGGATGGCGAATCGGGCCAGATCCGCGTGTTTCGCAGTCGCGAGGATGCCGAACGCTGGCTGCTGAACCCAGACTGACTGCGCGCAATTTCCTTTGTTATGCTCGACCCCGCGCCACACTGGGGACAAGAGATGGCAAAGGCACCCGAGCTCATCAACGTATCCAACGAAGCTGCCTTGCGTGATGCGGGGGAAGAGCACCTCTGGATTCATGCGTCTGCCCATCGTGCGCTGGCGGACGAAGCGCAAGGCAAACGCATCCTCGTCGAGGGTGACGGCTGCATCGTCAAGGACATCGAAGGGCATGAGTTCATCGATGGCTTGTCGGGACTATGGCTCGTGAATGTCGGTCACGGGCGTAAGGAAATCGCCGATGCCATGGCGCGCCAGGCGACGACGCTTGCTTACGCGAGCTCCATATCGTCGACGTCCGTTCCCGCGATTCAGCTCGCCACGCTTCTGGCCGAGATTACGCCTGGCGATCTCAACACCGTCTTCTTCTGCTCCGGGGGGTCCGAGGCGGTGGAATCCGCGCTCAAGATTGCGCGCCAATACCACTACCTCAAGGGCGAGCCGAAGCGGCTGAAGGTCATCGGAAGGCGTGGTTCCTATCACGGCGCAACGCACGCGGCGATGAGTGTGAGCGGGCTGCGCGCGGGTAACGAACCCCATGGGAGTCCGTTCATGTACGGCACGATGCACGTCGGGCCGCCGCACTGCTATCGCTGCGAATACAACCACACCTACCCGGGCTGCGATGTCTATTGCGTGCACGCGATCGAACAGCTGATCGAGCACGAGAATCCGAAATCCGTTGCCGCTGTGATCGCAGAGCCCATCTCGGCATCGAATGGCGTGGTCGTGCCACCGCAGGAGTATCTTCCGAGGTTACGCGAGATCTGCGACAGGCATGGCGTCCTGCTCATCACCGACGAGGTCATCAATGGCTTCGGACGCACGGGGAAGATGTTCGCCTCCGAGCATTGGGATCTCGTGGGCGACATCATGACGATGGCCAAGGGGCTCTCGAGCGGCTATGCACCGATCGGCGCGGCCATTTGTCGCCCGCACGTGATGGAAGCATTCGAGGGCCCGAATCGGCTTTCGCACCTGCTCACATTCGGCGGTCACGCCGTTTCCTGCGCGGCAGCGCTTGCCAATATCGAGATCATCCAGCGCGAAAAGTTAGTGGACAACTCCGCCATCATGGGGGCGCGGCTACTCAAGCAGCTCGAGGAACTCGAGTCCCATGCAATCGTCGGCGAGGTGAGCGGACTTGGCCTGCTGTGCGGTGTCGAACTCGTCAAAGACAAAGAGACGAAAGAGAAGTTCAAAGGCGACGGCGAAGAGCTCAAGTTCATGACCCAACGCCTGCAGGACAAGGGCTTACTCACTCGCGCGGGCAACGTGATCTCACTTGCACCGCCTCTATGTATCAACAAGGAGCAAGTGGATCGTATCGTCGAGATCGTCGACGAAACGTTGACGGAGGCGGAGCAGGAATTCGATCTGGGTTAAGAGCGCGCAGGGTGGCCACAACTTTTCAGAACTAACCGCTTCGAAGAAAGGTTTTTCGAGGTCCCCTATTGCCGCCCTAACTCATACTGTTCGGCTTGAACGGAAAGCCGAGGAAATGCCGCCCGAGATATTCGTAGACGACGGTTCTTGCCTGCACGTGCTGGCTGATGACGTGGATGTCCTGGAAGCGCCGCTGGATCTCG